>NZ_CWGJ01000011.1:0-163333 GCF_900000175.1 Estrella lausannensis | reverse complement strand
TGAGATACTTTCGGTATAGTATCTTCTCTATTCAAAACTTTCAGGAATCTAAGATGGAAATTCTTATAATCGGTACAGGATATGTCGGTCTCGTCACTGGAACTTGCATGGCGGAGATGGGGCATCACGTCATCTGCCTAGATATCAATGAAGAAAAAGTAGCCCAGCTCAATCAGGGCATTATCCCCATCTACGAACCGGGCTTGCATGAGCTGCTCATGAGAAATGTCGCAAGCGGACGCCTTAAATTCACAAGCAGCTACCCCCAGTCCCTGACAGATTCCAAAGTGTGTTTTCTTTGCGTCGACACGCCCGTTGCCGCCGATGGGTCGGCAAACCTGCACCAGATCCGAAGCGCCTCGGCCGCTATCGGCGCTCATATGAGTGGAGACTTGCTGATCGTCGTCAAATCGACCGTGCCGCCCGGGACGGCTTCAGTTGTTCAAAAGACTGTCCAGGAAGCACTGGATGAAAGAGGCGTCCTCTACGGGTTTGATGTAGTTTCCAACCCGGAGTTTCTCAAGGAGGGCAACGCCGTCAATGACTGCTTAAAACCCGATCGTGTCGTCATCGGCACAAACAGGGCGGAATCATCCGAGATCATGAAGGAAATATACGCTCCTTTCATGCTCAATCACGAGCGTCTGATGATCATGGATGTCGCGTCGGCCGAGATCACAAAATACGCCTCCAACATTATGCTCGCTGCCCGAATATCGCTAATGAACGAACTGGCCGGAATCTGTGAAAAGGTCGGAGCCAACATCGATAAAGTGCGACTGGGCGTGGGTTCAGACTCCAGGATAGGGTATCAGTTCCTTTATGCCGGGGCCGGATATGGCGGCTCCTGCCTGCCAAAAGATGTCAAAGCGATGATCTCGTTCGCAAACGGCCTCGGGTATAACGCCGAAATGCTGCAGAGCATCAACCGTGTCAATGAAAGGCAAAAGCATGTCATCTTTGGGAAAATGAAGGCCTACTTTGAAAAGGCAGGGGGACTTGCCGGCAAGACCTTTGCTATTCTTGGCCTGTCGTTCAAACCCGACACCGACGACTTGCGTGAAGCTTCGGCCCTCGTTTTGATTGAAGAGCTTTTAAAAGCAGGGGCCTCAGTCCGCCTCTTCGATCCTGTGGCAATGCCCGCTGCAAAAAAAGCAGTACCCCCGGGAGAGAGAGTCTTTTATGCCAAAGATGAAATCTCTGCTGCGGACGGATGCGACGCCATAGTTTTAATGACTGAGTGGAAACAGTTTAGATTCCTCGATTTCGAAAAAGTTTCCACTGTATTGAAAAAGATGGTGTTTTTTGACGGACGAAATCAGTATTCTCCTGACAAAATGCAAAAAATTGGGTTCGATTACATATCCATCGGCAAGAAAAATGCTTATGCCGATAGCCTTAAAAAGACAGAAACACAAATCCCAGTAACGCCATGATGACGGTATCTCTCTCTTTTAAAGACTTTTATGCCGCACGGAAAGATGCGGTTGATTTTAGGCTGCGTACTCTCGTGCCTGAAAATTCGCCCTATCACGCCTCTCTTTTTGAAGCGGCGCGCTACTCTCTTCTCTCTTCTGCCAAGAGATTGAGACCCCTGCTTGCGCTGGCTGTCGCCGAGACCTACGGTGTTTCACACCTCCAGGCGGTCAACGCAGCCTGCGCTCTCGAACTAATCCACACCTATTCACTCATCCACGATGACCTCCCCTGCATGGATGATGACGACTTCAGACGCGGCAGACCGACGCTCCATAAAGTCTTCGGTGAGTCCACCGCCCTTCTTGCCGGCGACTATCTGCTAACCCGGGCTTTCGAGATCATCGCCAAAGACCCTCATCTAACGTCTGATAAAAAAGTCGAACTCATCCAGATTCTTTCCGAACGCGCTGGCGGCGATGGGATGATTGGAGGTCAAGTGATGGATCTGGAAGCAGAAACGGCCCCCCCGGCACTTTCTCTTCTCGAAATCATTCACGCCAAAAAAACAGGATGCATGATTTTGGCGGCCGTTGAATTTGGTGCGTGCCTGGCTGGATCCCCTCCTGATGAGAGAACGCACCTTGAAGCCTATGCCAAAGAGGTTGGTATCGCCTTTCAGATCATTGATGACGTCCTCGATGAGACGGGTTCTTTTGAGGAGATGGGCAAAAAGCCGCATTCAGATCTCAACAACCATAAAACGACTTTTGCCACTCTTCTCGGAATCGAAGAAGCCAAAGTGAGAGGCGCACTGCATCTTGAGAGAGCCAAGGCGCATCTTGATAACCTCCCCCGCGACACGACTCTTTTAAAACAATTTGCCGATTTTGCCGTTAACCGCAGGTATTAGACATGCCAGGGATGTCGCTCTCAAATCAGAAGCAAACCGACAAAAAAACCAGCGCCCTCTTCAAGAGCGCTTCCAGTGGCGAAAAATCGGCGCCGGAGGAGATCGCGGAATCCCTCTTTCCTCATCGAGTGCGCCATATTCCCTGGAAACGTCTCTTCGACATCATTTTCAGCGCGGCAGTCCTTCTCTTGGCGTCTCCATTGATGCTGGTGATTACGATAATGATCCGGTTGACTTCTAAAGGCAGGGCCATCTACTCCCACGAGCGGATCGGAAGAGGGGGGCGTCCTTTTGCCTGCTATAAATTTAGAACTATGTATCTCGATGCAGAAGAGCGTCTAAGCGAAATACTTGAGCGCGATACCGCTCTTAAAAAAGAGTGGCTGGAGTCCAGAAAGCTGAAATGCGATCCGCGTGTCACTCCTATCGGCGCTATTTTACGCAAAACCTCGCTGGACGAGCTCCCCCAGTTTTTCAATGTTTTGATCGGAGATCTGGCTGTCGTGGGTCCGAGGCCTGTTGTCTTAGACGAGCTGAAAGAACACTTTGGGCACAAAGCCGTCAAGATATTGACGGTAAGACCCGGAATCACCGGAATTTGGCAAGTCTCCGGAAGAAGCGACACCAGCTATAAGACAAGGGTCTTGCTGGATGAGATTTATGTCGACTCATGCTCTTTTTCGCTTGATGTCTCGCTAATATTGAAGACGATTCCTAAAATGGTATCCACCAAGGGCGCATACTAAGAGACCGTCTCAAAGAGTTTTCAGAGGAGCTTAAAAGACTTTGCAACTGATCACCCCTCTTTCAAGACGCAAGCTTAAATGGCCTTTATTCATATCCCTACTGCTGACGCTTCTTGCCCCGGCAGCCCCCATTCCCCTGCCGATATTTTTTTTAAGCCCCTGCATTGTCTTGGCGCTCTACCGTTTCAAATTTGCAAAAGCCTTCATGTTCACCTTCTTCTTAGGACTGTTCCTAGATCTCTTCTCGCTTGAGACGAGGCTGGGACTTATCGGTACAGCGCTTGCCCTTTCGCTGGCTGCGGTATCACCTTTTAAAAAGGTGCTATTTGCCGACCAGTTTTACACTCTTCCTCTGATGACTTTCCTCTTCAGCTTCTTCGCCACAATGGCTACTTCCGTTTTGTTCCCGGGGGTATTGGATGCGGAGTTTGTGGGAAAAGCTCTTTTCACGGAAGGGCTGATCATGCCTTTTGCCGACGCCTGCTATGCCTTTACGGTCTTTATTCTGCCTGAGATTCTCTATGGACTCACTTACCGGTTGATCAGACGGAATGCCTAACATTCTATACCGAAAGCATCTCGAAATTTGGGATTTTGGTTTTGAGACACTTTCGGTATGGAGCTTTCTCTTTGCCAAAACCTAAATTTCAAGACGCTTAATGATCCCCTTGATAATAGGGCTCTATGTGGACAATCACATCCTGAACGGAGGGCCAATCCTTCTGGATTTCAACCCGCACTTCCTGACTGATCTTATGGGCTTCATCAACCGAAAGGGTCGGCTCAACTTCTATATCGATATCGACGTGAGCATCAGGGCCAAACTGCTGCACACGGATCTTCTCCGTCCCCAGCACCCCCTTTGCCCGCATGGCGGCCCGTCTGATCCTCTCGAAAACCTCATTTTCTGGAACTCGGTCGAGCAGCTGGTGAAGGTTTTCCCTTGCGGCCATTAGTCCAAGGAATACCATGACGGCCGCAATGAGTACCGCTCCCAGGTGATCGAGAAAAAGTGTCGCCTGTGGCAGAAGCTGCCCCGATATCAACGACAACATCGCCAGTATTGACGTGATGGCATCGACGCGGAAGTGAGCTGCTTCAGCAACGAGGGCCGAACTTGCCTCCGAGCGTGCTGTTCTCATCAGAAAACGGTAGGAGATCTCCAAAAGAATAATAGCAAACAGCGGAACCACAAAGAGGAAAGGAGGCAAGCTATGCCCTTCTTCACCGCCTCTCAGATCAATAAGGTTGCGGAATGCCATGTAAACACCGACCAAAGCCAGGAATATACCAAGCTGCATCCCCGCCAGAGGTTCATAGCGTCCATGTCCGAAAGGATGATTCTGATCCGGTGGTCTGTCGGCCAATTTTATGAAAAAGAACAAAATGAGACTCGATGAGATATCGAGTAACGTGGAGAGAGCATCCATGAACAAGGCTTCGCTGCCAAAGAGAAAAAATGCCGCCATTTCGAGAAAAACGATCACACCTCTTGCAGTAATCCCAAATAAAATGCTCCGACGCAAAGCGCAAATTCGGGATTTTCGGGCCTCATCAACAGAAGTAGGAGGTCTTTTGGCATCAGGAAATTGGGTCATTGTCACTCGTTGTCAATGGATATTTCGGATTTGAAAAACAGGATAGCTTTTCTTAAGTTTGCTTTCGAGCCTAAAATAACCACAACATCATCGGCCAAAAGAGTTTCTTCCGGTTCCGGATTAGCGATCACCTTAGGGCCTCTGGATATCATCAAAACAGTGACGCCAAGGAGTTTGTGATGAGCGAGTTCCTTAAGGGTCTTTCCGCTCACGACACTTCTCTTCCCTACCCGGACCATCTCAGTCATTTTTTCGATCAGTTCCGTGGGAATGTGTGAGAAAAGACCTGTTCTCGAATAGATCAACCGCATCAGTTCATATCCTTCGTAACGGACATTGGTCAGGCATTTTTCGATCACGCTTTCTTCGACCTGAAAATGCGAGAGCACTTTGCCAAAAATTTCCAGCGAGGCGCCAAACTCATCGGGGATCACATCGTCGGCGCCGAGCGAATAGATGCGGCTGACCTGGTGCACATAGCTGGTGCGGACGATGATATAGAGATCCTTGTTCATCTTGCGCGCCAGCCTCACTACCCGCAAAGCCGCCGTCGGGTCGTTGATTACGATTGCTATGCTCTTAGCCCGCTGAATGCCTGCGTGGGTCAGCACGGACTCCCGCGTTGCGTCCCCAAAGACAACAGGCTCTCCTCTCTCTTTTTCTTTGCGGACTATCTCAGGATCGATTTCGAGAACAACATAAGGAATCGATGCCTCCCGTGCGGCAAACGAGAGATTTTTTCCCGAAAGCCCCATGCCAACGATGATGATATGTCCGCTGATCGGCTCCTTCTCCTCTCCATCGATTTGAAGGCAGGCCCTGATCCACCCAGGCAGGGGCAGCCTCTCGATGACAGCATCCAGCCAGGACGCCAGCCAGAAAAGGAGGGGGGTAATTGCCATCGTTAATAGAGAAACTGCCAAAAAGAGCTGGTGATGGAAAGGGGTGCCGATATCGATCTCCTCCCCTTTCTTCATCATGACAAAGGCAAATTCACCAATTTGCGATAGGGCAAGGCCGGTAATCAGGGCAGTTCTGAGGGGTAATCCTATCACTAAGGCAACGCTTGTAGTCAGCGCCGTTTTCATGAACAGAACGCCTATTGTTGTGAACAAGATAAGAATCGGCTCCTCAAGAAGAAAATGAATATCGACCAGCATGCCGATCAAAACGAAATAAAGGCTGATGAAGATATCCTGAAAAGGAAGCACTCCTCCCACAGCCTCGTGACGGTATTCTGACTCCGAAATGACCATCCCCGCAAAGAAAGCACCAAGCGACAGGGACAGGCCCGCTTTCCATGAGCCATAGGTGATCGCAATGCAGATCAAAATGATACTGATTAAAAACAGCTCCCGGCTTTTGGTGCCTGCGATCGCTTGCAAAATCTTGGGGACGATCACATAGGCTGCGATTAAAACCACCGGAGCGGCAATAAGATGCAGTGAGAAGAAGTCCATGGCATGTTGCTCCTCCCTGGTGGCAAACGAGCCAAGAAGAGGAATCATCACGATCATAGGGATCACCGCTAAATCTTGGAATATAAGCATGCTCAGCATAGGCTTCGCATGAGGACTCGCCATCTCGCCTCTCTCCTCTAGAATACGAATGACAATGGCCGTGCTGCTCATGGAGAGCAAAAAACCCAGAAAGATCGCTTCCCCGAACGGTCTTTGTAAGAGAGAACCGATGACAAACCCTACCGCTACCGTCAAGATGACTTGCAATCCTCCACCGAGAATGAACAGCTTGCGAAACCGTAAAATCCTCCTGAGGGAGAATTCCGTCCCTACAGTGAACAGAAGCAGAACTACACCGATTTGAGCCAAGATCCTCGACTCATGACTGGCCTGGATAAGCCCAAGACAGTTCGGGCCGATCACCACCCCTGTGATTAAAAACCCGACAATAGCGGGAAGCTTTAAACGCATGGAGACGAGTAAGACAAGTACAGAAACAGAAAAAATGACTAAGATATTCCAGATAACAACTTCTGGATTGAGCAGTTCCATAAAAGCATAGTACCGTTTTCGTTTGGTTTCGGTATACGAAACCAAACGAAAAATTGCTATTGCCTTTATTGGATAAGGCGCAGGGGCTACTGAACAGTCAGCTCTTCGACGGCATCTAAAATTGCCCTGGCGTATCCCTGATAACCTCCCTGCACGTCCTCTTCGGTGATTTCGTAGAGAATGTCCGGGGTAACACCTAAGTTCTCGATCGGTAAAAGATCCTCTCTTTCAGCAATCGATCCCGTGTAGCGATAATTATCAATACCCAGCAAGTTAGGAAAGCTTGTTGTCAAAACAATACCCCCGGCTCCGGCAGTCTTCGTCCCCAGAATTTTGGCCCGTTTGTTGTCTTGCATAACAGCCGGGAAGAAGTCGGCGCAGGAGAAGTCCAGGCCATTGGTCAAAATCAGTATGGGCTTGGTGTATCGATAGAGGGGATGGGGCTTGACTTCATCGATTCCATACAGATGGAAGGGCTCGGTGATCGCTCTTCCCGCGCTCCATTCGCTTAGCACAAACTTGAAATAGCGTTTAAACGAGGCGGCAAGTTCTATGTCGACTTGCATTCCGTCCAACGTTTCGCCAAATAGTTCTTTGGCGTCATCGTCAGTTTGAACGTTGTCAAAAAGAGGCTCCAAAATCAGGGCCATCATGACTTCGCGCTGGGAAATGCTGATTTTGTGTTTATGCGCTTTGAGGGGTTTATCTGTCAGCATGGCCGTCAGCGACTGCAGGAAGAAAAGCATGCCTCCCGGGTTGTTGACCTGGTCGATGACAAGGGCGTCGGTTTTGAGCTGAAACCGCTCGATAACTCTGCCAAACTCCTCAGCCTCATCCGTCGATGCCACAAAGGAGGGAATCCTGATGTAGCCGATTTTTTTTCTGGAAGCGGTCTCGAAGATGTAGGCATGAAAGAAGGAGTGTCTGTCCAGCTCCCAATTCAGGGTTCCGAGCCTGGGCACAAAGCTGTATTTGCCACCAATCTCATCGAGGTCTATATCATCTGACAAACGGTGTATATCACTTAAGGCTTTGAAGGAGGGCAAAAGCATCTCTTTTCGCGCGATCTCAAGAAGCATCTGCCGTGGAGTCATCTCCCCTATACTTCTCTCTCGGGCTTGCGCAAAAGCCCTTGAGGTAATCTTTTCAGGATAGTAGCGCCATATCAGGTTGACTGTGTAGATGCTTCCGCTTTTCCTCGATCTGACCTTCAGCTCTACAGCGCCCTTCGGAACAAGATGGCCGAGAGCTCCGCTTCGCTTCGTTAAAAATGTCTCTGCAAGCGACCAATCGGTTTCGGTGTCACCTGCACCGACCTCTCGCTCTTTGATTTTCAAAACCTCATCGCGAGTCGGCTGGCCATCAAAAGTTAGCACTTCATCACCCACCTCCACCGGATCGGTCTGAGTGGGGAATTTTTCCCAATCAATGTGGCTGATGAAATAGCGTCTGCCGGCACCTTTTATTCGAAAGGGTAAGTAGGACACTTCGGTCGAGTAGAAGCTAATACCAGTGTGATAATCCCGGGTGGTGTTAAAAAAATCTTTTAAAGCGACATGAAACTCTTTCAAACTTAGATTGCGCCCGCGAATTTTAGCTTTTAGCTGCTCCACTTCTGCATCCAAATCCCAGCCTGTAAAATCTCGCTTCCACTCCGCGGGGGCATAGCCGACTTCAAATGTGTTTTTGATAATGTCGACAGTCTGCAGCATCATCGCTTCGCTCTGGGTCGTCGCCTCGCCTTGAAATCTAAGGAACGCTGAAAGCAAAGCAACACAAACAAATAAAACACATTTCATAAACAAATCGCCAATAACGTTGTCTGTTTTTAAAATTTAATAAAAATTCATTCCATCATATTGAAAATCTCATGAATTGTCAACAAGCCGCTCCCGGGCTATTCGAATAAAAATTTACTCCACTTTTTACTAGGACTCCTATGATCCTGCACACGAAATTTATTCTAGCGTGAATTTCGCTCTTCGTTCATTAAGTGGATATACACCGAAAGTGTCTCGAAATTTGGTCTTAGGAAAAGAGAGAGCTCCCCAAGATTGAGGCTTTCTCAAAGGCAAAAAGTCAAATTTTGAGGCGCTTTCGGCATAAGTTGAATTTGATTTCGGCCCGTTAATCGCCCTCATCATCGAACTGAATTTGCTTTTAAACGACCTCCTTTCGATCCAAGCCGAGCGATTATCAAGTGGCAGCACACAGAAATTATTTCAAAATTTGAGGTTTTAGGATTGAAAAACCTTCGGCATGAACAAAGCCATGGGCTTTCCTTTTGACCCCCAAACCAATCTGCTCTCAAGCTTAATTGATGATATACCGAAAACGTCTCACATTTTTTTTAAAAACGAAAGCATTCCCGGAATCGAATGGGTGCGGTGCACCCCAACTTTCTGATGAATGGTTTCCTGCGACCAATCACTCCCAAAAGCTCTTCAAAGTCCAGACCCCAAATTTAGACGCTTTCGACGAAACGAAAGCCCAGCTGCCCATATTGAAATTTTAAAACTTACCCGATCCATCTAAGGAGAGTGCTCGGCATAAAACTGTCAGAATTCGGCCATTAATGTGTTGAGGAATTCTCCTCACCAGATCTCTGCGTCAGGATTCTTGCCCAAATTTTTGATGATTCAAGAGGATACAAGGAGGTTTGTTATGTTTTGTTCAGTAAGATCGAAAATCCCCGACTACCATGAGAAATTCAGAGAGCTCTCATGCATCAATACGAGGACAACGATCGCTTCCCTGGTCGAGGGGATCGAAGAGTCCATCAAACCCGTGAGCGCTGCAAGCTACTCCATCTTCTCGATGTGGCCAGCCCAAAGCTCATCGCAGACTACTGCCCATTTGGAGATGAAGCGCGTTACCAAACATCTCAAGACAAAATTGAATAAGTGGTGCGAAGAGATCGATCGGGAACTGGAGGGAGCGCGGTACACCCCCTATCTTCTCGAGCGTCTTAAAGTTGTCTTCCAGGAAATTTTCGAAGGGGGGAAAACGGCAATTTTGGAGAGAAAAATCGAAGAGGCATCGCTCCCCTTGCAAAAGCTGGAACCTCTTCTACGCAAGCTAGACAAGCTCATCATGCGGGTTGTCTTGACTCCCCCCCTTGAAAAACTGACCCCGCCCCGCAGGTACTCCCTTTTCCGCTCGGGAGGGCTCTTACCACACATGGTTATGCCCGGACTATTTGGAGTCTACCCCTCTTCGAGACTCATCACACGCAGTTCCCTCGCTTCGACCAGCTCACCTCTCGCATCCGGCCGCCCCACCTTAAAATCATTAGGGCGCTCAAAAAGCCTACCCAACATCAGCCTCAATTCTCAAAGCAGGACGGCTAAGCTGACAAGGGAGAAAGAGATCGATAATTTACGAAAGGAGTTGGTCACGAAAGATCGTAGTTTGGCCCTCGAGTCAAAGGTCAGTAAAATATGTGTATTTACTCCCGATTTTGGGGAAAACTGGACCAATTTCCTAGTCGCGGGTTTCAAATCAATGACGGAGGAGGAAGAAGTGATCGCTGTCGCCAAAGCATTAAATGCTCTGCAGGCAATCAACATCATTAACGGCATCCTCCATGATTCCAGGGAGGAGTGGAAAATCTGTTTTTTAATCGGCGGGCTTGAGGCGCAAGTGTTTGAAGAGTGTATTCCCGCTTTTGACGATAGCCAACTGACAATCTTAGCAGATATCTTGAGCTCCGGGAGCAAAATGCAGCTTAAATGGCTCGATCAGCAGTTCTATCGCATCCGCCAATGGTACATTGACGCTTGCAACAAAACCACATCCAGAATCAACGCCATGGCCAAAAAGTTCCGTGAAGACACTGAGGGCCGTTTTTTAACCTCTTCAGACCTGCAGTACATGTCGGAATTGGAAGGGACAATTGCCCTAAAGATGCATACGATCAGCGATAAGCTTTTGAAGCTCATCAGACGCGTACCCCTCCATCCGGAAACCAAGCACGTGCTTTTTGAGGGAGTGATCAAAGACTACCGGGTTTTACTGACCCGGTTAAGAGAAACCAAAGATTATGAGGAGAGGCCTGCCGGCTGTCTCCTTCCTATTATCTTCCGCAATGTCTTTGATCGCGCAGGCATCACTGACGAAGACGAAGCTTACGATATCTTCGGCAACTGGAATTTACTGTATGGAAAAGACTATTATGAAGCAGGTATCTTTGGAAACATCAGCTTCGAGGAATTCAAGGCACTCGAGACTGTGGTGAGCAACATTTTCCCACAGATGCGCGCACACCTCTCCTCTCAGGGAATCAACAAAGTCGCAGATCTCAAAAAACTTTTGATTTTCAACAACCATCTGCTAACTTGTTATTTGAAAGATGCAAGACGAGCGGTCGCTTTGGGTGATCTTTCCCGTGAAATCATAGCAAGGAAATGAAGATGGCTATAGAGAGAGTTGACTACCAAGCTTTTGACATTAAAGCGACAGGCTATGCGGCCTACCCGGCCAAGGCGACGGAGAAGTCTCCTGCGATCATTTTAGCCCATGCATGGAGAGGTTTAGATGACTTCGTCAAAGAGAAAGCTGAAATGATCGCCTCTCATGGCTACGTCGCCTTCGCCGCCGATCTTTACGGAGGGGTCGAGGCTAAGGATGACGACGAGGCCTTCAAGCTGATGTCTCCTCTTTTTGTCAACCGCGCTCTCCTTAGGAAAAGGTTTGCCGCCGCGTTTGATCTCGTCAAGGGAATGAATCGAGTGGACTCCAATCGCGTCGGGGCGATTGGGTTCTGCTTTGGCGGAGCGGCCGTTATCGAATTAATGCGCAGCGGTCTCGATCTTAAAGGCATTGTCAGTTTCCATGGTGTCTTGGGAAATCAGATAGGGGGGCTGGTCGCTTCCGAAGAGGAAGTAAAAACCTCCAAACAGTGTCACGCCCTTATTTTACATGGAGACCAAGACCCCTTAGTCACCCAGCAAGATATCGACGGTCTAAAGCGGGAATTCACTCAATCCGCAATCGATTGGCAATTTCACATTTTTGGCAACACAGTCCATGCGTTTACAAATCCCGCTGTTGACAATTTCAAAGAGGGCCTCTGCTTTGATGCCAAAGCTAATAAACGCTCATGGAAGATGATGTTTGATTTCTTCGAGGAGATTTTAAAGTAGTTCTTAGAGCCTTTGCTAAGCTCAGCTCATGCAATTTCAGTTTACGGTAAGGCTCCATTCAATCTAAATCCAGCCGGCGCGGCACTCTCTCGGAGTGCCTTCTGCTCATAGCCTAAGCAGCATTGAACCACAGAGGGTCGCGAGTAGAGTTTGCTTCCATTAAAATCAACGATAGTATAATTCAGTTTTATATCAATTAACACCAGTAGAAATTCAAGAGATTATTTACCACCTATTTAACGATTTTGTGTACTGAAAATTACCCCTATACAACATTTCGTTTTTTTTACTGAGATTAGGTTCTTAGAGACTATCCTCAAACTCAAACCAGTATGCTTTGCTGCTGAATTGGGCTATAAGAGACCGTTATACCGAAAGTGTCTCAAAATTTGTTTTCCGCCGATTGGGGGATGATTCAGAGCAGTTTTAATTCATTTTTTTAGCTGAGGGATGCGTTATCCGATAGTGTCGCCCTTAGGAATCAAAATGAAGTCTAAATCAGCTGTAAAATTGACAGAAACCCAATCCGTTGACGGTTTCTGAGAGGATACCTCCAGCTTGGACGTGACACAATTATCACTAAACGAGAGAGCTCTTTTAGTAGCAAATTGTTCCAGGTCTTATCTACTTTAAAAACGGAACCAATAAAAAAGAATGGAGGCACAATGCAACCGTCTGCTTTTACTAAAGATGGGAAACCAATGGAAGAGTTTCCCGCGCTTTCTCAAGACACTCATGGCCAGGGTTCGATAAGGAGAAGAAGGGGCAATAACTCTTCGCTTGAGCAATCTCCTAAAAAAGAGGAAAGAAGCAAGAAAGTATCGAACGCACAAAAAGAGGTTGTTGAAAGACAGTCGGTCACCACCGATCCTCCCGAGATCAAAAGTAGAGTAAAGCAAGAGGCGCCCCAGGGGGGGATCAATATCTACATGCTTTTAAAAAACATTCTGCCCGAAACACTCAGCTGCCTTGGCAGCACCGACGAAGAATCCTCATTCAGCATGGAAGAGGGAATGCTCCGCAGAAAATTGCTCGAAGAATTGAGCAGGAGCAAAGACGTCGAGATGAAGAGCGCAGAATCCGGAAACGGCGACTCATCGGAAGAGGTGACCCGGCTGAAGAGTCTGATCGAGAGAAAAGACAGCATCAACTCACGGCTGCGCGAGAAAATCGCGAGGTTGGAAGAAGCCAGTAAAGAGGGCGGGGTCAAGGCAACGGAGCCGTCCTTAAGCGAAGCAAAAGATCTCGTTCGGGAGATCGATCTATTAACAGCGAAACTGCACCCGGAGACAACGCATCCGGAGCTTGTCACACCCCATGATGTGAGGCAAACAATACTCCAGCTTTCAAAACAAGTTGAGAGCCTGAAGCAAACGCTCGAAATAGAACCGCGCTTCTTTTGCGACTTAACATGCAGCATGCTCAAAAAGCAGCAGCACCGTGAGCTGACCGACAAGATTCGTTTCCTGCAAGAGAAGCTTGGCGTTCTTTTAAGCGACTTAACGACAGCTGTCGATTCGCAACCCAAAATAGACGGTTCGGATCTTGGAAAAGCAAAGCTCGCCAAACACTACACACCAACCTATCAAGGGCTTGAATCGATCTGCAACGAGTATTTAGCGATGAAAGATCTCTTCGATATCTATATCGCAGAGCTCCAGCGTAAAATCATCACCGATGAACAGATGGTGTTTCAAATCCCGGCAGCTCATTTGACAACGATTTCGTATGTCATGGAGGCTTTCACCGCAATCGACATGCAGAAAAAGCTGGAGAGCGCCGACGAGCGTTACTCAAAAAGATATGAAAGACTGCGCGAACTGCTTCTAAAACGCGTGAACATCGAGGAAAACCTCAATCACGTGGCGCATACGATCTACTCCAAATTGATGGGGATCGGAGCCGGAGAATTCATCAGCAAGATGGAAAGTTCCCTTGTCTTAATCAGGAATAATGTAAGCAATCCAAGAGCCATTCAAGTAAAGTCCTTGCAAGACTGGTTTTTAATCAAAACTCTGACCAAAGAGATCAAGGCAATCCAATCCTTTATCGCCATGGCAGCCGACTCAAGGAGGGTGATCCGCGAGATGGCCTCAAGCTCTGCTGCGTTGGGGGAAGAACAGGTTTTGATGCACTACAACACGTTAAAATCAGAGTATAAAGAACTCAAAAGAAGAGCTGATCAGCTTCTCGGCCTGATGCAGAACGTGCAGGCCGCCCTGAAAAAGCAGGTTGAAGAGTGGGAAACAGATCCGAGGATCACGGACTATAATCTGCAGCGGCAAGCTATTGTTAGAGGAACGACGGAGAGCGTCATCAAGGAACAGGAATACACCCCCTTCTTAGAAGCGCACCGGGAGAGAAAGCAGCTCCTCGCTCAGATCACCAGCGAGCTGAAAACTTTTAACGAGAGCTTTGTTGCCGCTCGCAAGGAAGCGAACCGTTTATATGACAGCATCCAGAGATCAGGGGTGCATATCTCCGAGACGCGTTTCAATGTCCAGGGTTATACCGACCCAGAACTTGAACTCCCCGCTGCTCAGATGCCATCAAAAGCTGAAGAAGAAAAGCAAATAGGACTTTCCTCATCGCAGATCGCTTCCTCGTCAATGTCCCACTCGACAGCCTCAGACGAGGAAAAGAAAACTCCTTCGCTCAGCCCACAAGAGGAGGGGTCGCCTTCAACTGTTGTTGAAGGGCAAAGCGCTTTGTCCGGTTCATCGGGCGGAGATGGCAAAGCTTCCAAAGAAGAAGACGATGGAAAGGGCGGCAGTCTCGAAACAACATAGTCGTTTAAGATAACTTACGACAAATTAAGAGGCGCCTTGCCGAGAGGGTGAGTGCGCCTCTTTCTTTTAAAAGATCACTAATGCCAAATTTGAGACACTTTCGGTATGGCTATACGGCTTTTGTGACTTTCTCTTTTCTGAAAAGCACTTTGGACACTTTCATTGAAAAACGGAAAAAGAAATATCCAATAAAAGCACCGATGACAGCCCAACACACTCCCTCGAAAGTGAGGGGGAGGGCAAAATGGTATTTTTTTAAGGTTGCTTTGGCGATCGCCTTATCGAAATGAATCATAAAAAGAAACGGCTTTGAAAAGAGAGTGGCGCTGTCTAAGTTATAAAGAGCACTTTCCAAACGAATCAACCGTGTCTGCATCCCATTCATCAAGACCCCCTGACGATGAAAATCAGGATCTTGGCTAGCCTGGAATTTGGCGATAAACTCGTCGAGCGTCTTCCCCGACTGCCGCGCTGTTTCTTTCATGGAGTCGATGTGGTAGCGCAGCTCATCGACATGGCCCGAAAGCCTTTGTTCGTAGCTGTTTTCATAAGCGGGAAACTGGGACAGAAGCACGGCGAACAAAAGGATTGACACCTTGCTGAGAACGGATGAAACTCTGATTGCCATACTCATCTTGCCTTATCTGAAAACCGGCATGGGCCTGTTTGTGAAGGAACGCGGTATGAAAACCTTCTCCAGAAAGCTCCGGAGAAGGTCTTTTCGCTTGTAAGCTGCTCAATGAGGCTGAGGGGAACCGTTGGCTTTGGGAGCTGCATTGGATTCCTCTTTTGGAGTATTGGCCTCAAATTCTTTGCGGCTCTTCTCCATGCATTTAGCAAAGCGCTTGGCTTTCTGATGCTGGATTTCGTCTAACATTCCCTGGATCTGTTCTTTGTCCGTGATGCCATTTTTATTCATCACTTCAGTAAAGATCTCAAGCAAGGTTTCTCGGAAGATGGTGATCGCCTGTTCACGATACTCAGGCGATTTGAGGGGGTTGGGGTTCATTTTGTCCGCTTTCCCCTCAACCCGAGGGAGGACGGTTTTATCGTTGGAAGCCAAATCTTTGACAATCGCAGACCATTTGTCTTCAGGGATTTGATTTTTTTTCAGAGTCTCTTTAACAAAAGGCTCTGGAAAATACGATAAAAGAAGCTCTTTGGAGCACTCATCGACTGTAGGGGCGGCGGCCGGATTTTTCTCTTCGGCCTGAACGGCAGCAATTGAAGCGAAGCATAAAACAGGGACTATCAGGGAGCGGATCAACATATGTACAGTTCCTCCTTTGAAGGAATATAAGTTCTATTGTGAATCACTTTTGCCACATCAATGACATTTTGAAAATGGTTTCTTTAACACACAGGTTCTAAAGGCTTGTATGATGCCAAGATCTTATCACAATCTGGTATGGTTTCTTTGAAAGAGTATCGCCATCGAATCGTTGCAAACCACCTACTGTCAGTAACAAATCTTTCGATCTTGAAAATTCTCTTTTTGTCAAAAATCCAATTGGAGGCGCTTTTGGCATATAACTCAAATTGAGATCGACACAATCGGATATTGCCCGCAAAAATCACAATTTGGTCACAAGTAGCAGCAAAAACAGTCTCTTAATTTCTCTTACGGTGCGATAGACACTTAGGATTTGCTTAGCTAAGCGGGCGGCTTCTTCACTTGGCACTCTTGCCAGATTCGCTTCTGTCGATCCTTTAAAAAACTGAAAGTGACGACCACATCATTTTCTCTATAAACATCATACTTCACAAATGCTTGCTTGATAAGCGAGAGCAATATCTGTTCCAGCAGTTTTTTTGACTGGCCCATGTTAAAAGGTTTTTCCAAGGGATCAGGCTTAAGTTCCCGCGCTCTTCTTTTTAACTCCGCATGGATAGTGCCGCTTTTTTGATCAAGATCGCTGGCGATCAATTCCCAAACCCCCTGCTGCACCCTGGCGAAAGCCAGCGCCTCGATGACGTTTTTTCTGTTGAAGAATTCACGCTCGAGTTGCAGAAAGCAGGGCGGGGTATCCTCAATGGCGAAACTCAATTGAGGGACGAAAGGTAAAATGAAAAGCCCCGTCGCGATAATAAACCTTAGCATATCTTGTGCTCCTACCGTGCTGTCCGCTCTTCATAGTTCATCCCCAAAAGCGTCTCCAAAAAGCCAATCCTGAGATACTTTCGATATAAGCTTTTCCGCTTATTTCCGCAAATCGGGAAAGGGATCGGCCGCATATAGACGAATTGAAAAGACAATTCATACGATTTCGGCCTTAGACCGTCTTTTATAACGAAAGTGTCTCAAAATGTGGTTTTTGGCAAAGAGAAATCTCTTCTTCGATCCGGAGAAAGTCTTAAGGGAATAATGAGTTCGTTTTGCTTTAATCTTGCCCGGCAGTAAAATGAGCGTGATTTTCGACTGAAGGAGACCCCTGAATGACCAGCTACAGCGCTATGCACAATAAAATCCTTGACGGTCAGAGAGTGGCCGACGCTGTTTTATCCTCTATCAAAAAAGAGATCGAGAGCCTGAGGCAGAGAAAACCCTGCCTTGCGGTAGTCTTAGTCGGTGATGATCCGGCTTCGGCAATCTACGTCAAAAGAAAAACCAAGGCGTGCCTGGAGACAGGTTTCGAATCGATCCAAAAGATTTTTCCGGCAACCGTCAGCGAAGAGGAACTGACCGAATACCTGCTTAGTTTGAATGCAAGCAGCAATGTCGACGGTATTTTAGTTCAACTTCCCTTGCCCGCGCATCTGAACCAAAGAAAAATCACCTCCCTCATCTCTCCGGACAAAGATGTTGACGGCTTCCATCCGGTAAATTTGGGAAAGCTGGTCACTGAGGACTCAAGCGGTTACGTCCCCTGCACTCCCCTCGGTGTAAAAGAGCTTCTGGAAGCCTCTTCTGTCGATCTTGCCGGCAAGCATGCCGTCATCGTCGGTAGGTCGACGATTGTAGGTAAGCCGCTCTCACTCCTGCTGCTGCAAAAGCAAAAAGGGATGAATGCCACTGTCACCTGCGTTCACAGCTACACGCATGACCTTCCTCTGATTGTAAAGCAGGCAGACCTCGTTGTCGCAGCCATCGGCAGAGCGGAATTTATCCGAGGCGAGTGGATCAAAGAGGGTGCGGTCGTCATTGATGTCGGAATCAACCGTGTCGAAGACGCGTCTGCCAAGAAGGGGTATAGGATTGTCGGAGACGTCGAATTTGAAGGAGCTCTCCAAAGAGCCTCACTCATCACAAAAGTTCCAGGAGGGGTCGGTCCGATGACGATCGCCATGCTATTGAAAAACACTTACAAAAGTTATAAATCTAAAGGGATCCATGTATAAATCGCGCCTCGCGGCTCTCCTTTTGATTGGAACAACCCTATTTTTCTTCAGGTTCTTTCTTGATCGCGCACCTCAGGAGATCTCTCTATTCCACGGAGTGGAAATGACAATCCCCTACACGATCAAGATCGGGCATCCGCTTAGTGAGAGCGATAAAAGGGAGGTGGAGGGGGTTATCTTCTCCACTTTCCGCGAGATTGACAACATCCACAATAAATGGAACCCCGCCTCCGAGCTTTCGGGACTAAACCGCCACTCCCCGGGCGTGCCAGTGGAAGTTTCCGGTGAGCTGGCCTACCTCCTTAAAAAAACCGAAGCGGTATGGCTTGCCACCGAAGGTAAATTCGACCCCACCATCGAGCCTCTGCACCGCTTGTGGAAAATTAACCTGGAGAAGGGGAACAAACCTCCACAAAGCGAAATTGAACGGGTTAGACAAAGCGTTGGCTGGACTCATGTGACGATCAATGGCAATTTCGTTTTAAAGGAAAAAGAAGGAATTGAAATCGATCTGGGAGGCATTGCTAAAGGCCACCTCGTCGACCGTATGACCGACAACTTGAACGGACTGGGGTTCAAAAACATCTTTGTCGAATGGGGAGGCGAAATCAAGGCGACGGGTGTGCATCCTGAAGGACGCCCCTGGAGAGTTTTTGTCAGCCGCTTGCAGGATCCGAATCCAGACAAAGCCCTTAGCTTTATCGAAATTTCCGATGAGGCTCTGGCAACGTCCGGCGACTACCTGCAGCAGTGGCTGTACCGTGGAGAATCGGGAGAGGAAGAGACTCTCTGCCACATCATCGACCCTACTGCCGCAAAACCCTTATCCGTGACCCCGCAATCGATTTGCAGCTGTACTGTAAAGATGAAAAGCTGCGCTATGGCCGATGCCGTCGCGACAGCTATCATGCTGGCCAAGAATAAAGAAGAAGCCAAACAACTGACAAGCCGAGTGGCGAGTATTTTGGGAGAAGGAACGTTTTGGATTTACTCAAGGGAAGATATTGAACAAGGCGTGGTATCACGGTCCGATTAACCCATTCAGCTCGATCAGATCCTCTACTCTCTTCCAATCAGGCAGCGCCTCATTCCAAACGTAGGACTTTCCATGAAGAGTCCCCGTACCAGCTCTCCGCTGCAACTCGCGGAAAGAAAGGGGGCCTTGCGGTTTGTGCTCTTCATCGAGCATGTACCACTCCCCTGCCGTGAGGCCGTTAACTTCCGGCTCTTCCTCAGGCTGGACGGGTGCGACGTTCGCCTTTCTATCCGTGACACTCTCGCTTGTCCTGCCGGTAAAAAGTAACCACAGAAGTGCAAAAACGCCGAAGAGAATCCCCAGAAAAAACCACTTCGCCGGATCTTTTCCTCTTTTTTTGGCCATGATGGATGCGCATGTTCCAAAAAACGCGTAAGCGATCAAAGAGAAAAAAAGCATGGAAAACCTACAATATGAATATATCCTCTCATTTTATTGCTCTTCCCCGTAATTTTCTATCACTATTTCCTACGAGACACTCTTCTATCGCAAATCAGTACGCTTTATTCGTGAATTTGATTATAAGATCGTTAAAAATTTACAGATAATCCTTTAACGAATATTTTTCTCGAAACTCAAGAGACTGTTAAACGAATCCATTACCAGGCTCTCATGGAGAGCCTATTAAAGGCTGTCCACTCCTCGGTTTCTTATATTTGACGAATTTAAGAGGGATAGCTTAAGATTCACACCAAGAGACTGCCTACCGATGCGGATCCCTTTGATTTTGGGCTCTTTTGCCCCTCGGGACAGATAGAAACCGAATTGGCAGACTTCTCTTTAGATGCGTTAATATAGAACGGAGCTCAGTGCTTCACCAGAAGGGACCTATGGCTGATAAAAAATCGGAAGCAAAAGTTAAAGGGTTAGACTCGCGCGAGCTCAAGTTCCCCGAAACCCTCTACATACGCGATATTGAAGACCGCGTTTTTCAAGGCATTGTCTTGGAGTGCATACGCAGCATTGAAGGAGTTGCTCCGGTCGAGGGTAGCTTCATTGCCTCTATCTTCACACCATCGACCCAAGAGAGCATCAAGGGTATTACTATTGAACAAGATCTGAAGCAGCAATCCGTTGGCATCAGGGTTGAAGTCAATATATGCTATGGCGCAAGCATCCCTGAAAAGGCCGAGGAGTTGCAGACAAAGATTGCTGAAGAGGTCACCCGCCTGACCGGACTCCACGTCTCTTCCGTACACGTTGTTTTCAAACATGTCGTCTCACTCGAGGAGTCGAACATACTTTCAAACCAAACCCTTTCGGTTGAAGGCAAGACTCTGCGCGAAGGCGCTGCCGAAGACGAATATTCCGAAGAGTTTTAGATGCAAACGATTTTTTCGTCCATTCTCACATTTATCAACGGCCTTTTCTTCCTTCTGTGCGGATTGATCACCCTCATCACAGCATGGTCGCCAAGGGTTCGCGATTCTCTCTTTGAATTTGCCGCCAAGTACGATTTACTCCTCTCCATATTCGGCTTGCTGCTTATTCTGATCGGCGCGTTGATACTCGCCTATTCGCTTCTCTTTGCAAAAAGACGCTACTACTACATCCGCAGCGGCCCCCAGGAAATTCTCGTCAGCGAAGATATCGCCCGGGAATATGTGACAAAATACTTCCACAAACTATTCGGGGTGGAAGATCTCCCGTGCGATCTGAAGATCAGCAGAAACAAGATACACATCACAGCCAATCTTCCCTACATTCCAGAAGATGAACAGTATGAGCTCACGCAAAAGATCGACGCTGAACTCCGCGACCTGCTCTCCTATAAACTGGGTTATAAAACACAGTACTTCCTCTCCATCAGCTTCGAGGGAGTGCCTAAAAGGCAGACGGCACAAGATACAAAAGCTTCCTCATAACCGAAGGCGTGAATCGATAACGCCTCTGGCCAGCACGCTTTGAATAATTGGGTAAGGGAGACCTTTGAGAAAGCCTCGCTATTAAGACACTTTCGATATAAGGCCAAGAATTTGAGGTGCAGTCAGCGAAAACTCGTTGAACTTTAGCGACCGCCTCCTAACTAATAACTATTTAGGCTTGCTTGCCCTATGTCCCTCGACTCCCATTTCAAAATTACTGAAAGAGGATCAACCCTCGGCACAGAGCTTATTTCGGGAATCACCACCTTTGCCACACTGGCCTACATCCTCCTCATCAACCCGCAAATATTGGCCAAAACGGGCATGGATTTTGGAGCTGTCATGACAGCGACCTGCCTGACGGCGGCTTTGGCCACTATCATGATGGGGCTCTATTCCGACTTCCCCTTTGCGCTGGCGCCCGGAATGGGTCTCAACGCTTTCTTCACTTACAGCCTGGTTCTGAAGGAGGGGTATACCTGGCAGGAGGCACTCGCCATCTGCTTTCTTTCCGGCACCTTTCTGCTCATCCTAAATGTTTTTGGGATCAGGGAAGCTATTATGGAAGCGATACCCAAAGAGCTCAGGATCGGCACCGTCGCCGGAATCGGGCTGTTTATCATGTATATAGGGCTAAAAGACATTCAATTGATTATCCCCCACCCGGAAACGTATACAAGCTCCGGCAACTTAAGCGAACCCTCTATCTGGCTAGCTCTTGGAGGAGTGGCAGTCATAGCAGCTCTTCTCAATTTAAGAGTGAAAGGTGCGATTCTCATCGGAATCCTGCTCACCTTCCTGGCCGGGCTCATGAGCGGCAAAGCTGAATTTAAGGGATTAGTCAGTCTACCGCCTTCTATTGAAAGCACTTTTTTCGCTCTGGACTTCGGTATTTTAACGGAAGAAAAAGCGCTTTATGCGGCTTTTTCACTGACGCTGATCAACATTTTTGATGCCAGCGGAACGTTTCTCGGACTTCTAAGGCAAGGAGGGTATCTCAAAGAGTCCTCCCTTCCCAAAGAGGTGAGGAATGCTCTCTATTGCGATGGCGCCGGAACGGTTCTCGGCAGCTTCCTTGGAACGTCGCCTATCACCACCTACTTAGAATCTCTTGCCGGAATTGCCCAAGGGGGGCGTACCGGACTTGTATCGCTAACGGTTGCCTTTCTGTTTCTAGTCTCGCTTTTCTTCCTGCCGCTAGCCTCTTCTATCCCCTCTTTTGCCACGGCTCCTGCTCTTATCATCATCGGGTGCATGATGATGCATGACTACAAAGAGATCCCCGCAGACGATCCCTCGCTTGCAGTTCCTGCCGCACTCACTGCCATTTGCATACCTTTGACCTACAGCATCGGCACCGGCATAGGGCTCGGCTTCATCCTTTACACCGCGATCAAACTCATACTCGGAAAGTGGAGAGACCTCTCCTTTGTGAGCATTGCCATTGCACTGGCTTTTCTCTTTAAATTCTTCTTTCTCTCCTTTTGAGAGCACTATTTTTCCCGGTAGATCACAGCTTTCGCAGGATCGACTGTCACAAAGGTTTCGTCTTTCAGTTGATTCATATGATCCAAAGCACCCGTCACACACGTTTTTTTGGCCATGGAGCAATACTCCAGCCAGCGCGTCTCGGATTCATCGTCATCCGAAAGGTTTTGCAAAATCACGGCCGTAGCCTCCAGGGCGTAGGGCTTAAACGCCTCTTCCCATCTGGGCACGATGATCACACGTCCTTTACAGGAGTAGGGAGTTACCCCCTCTATGGACATCAACCTCTTAATCCTGCCGAAAGCTTTCTCTCCAAAACCCTTGACTCCCCTGACTAAGATATCGCCAATATTCTGCACAACGATTGCGTTGGTCGTCCCCGACACTCCAAAAGGTGCTCCGGCAGTGACGACAACCAGGTCACCAAAACTGACAAGTCCCATCTCCAAGGCGGTACTTGAAAGTTTCTCATAAGCGGTTGAGAAGTTGTCGCAAGGAGAGCTCAGCAACGGAATAACACCCCAAAGAACTGCCATCTGATGATAGCACCGCTCGCTGGAGGTCATCGCAATGATGGGAATTTTGGGCTTCAGTCTTGATAGCAGCCTGGCTGTGATACCCGAGCTTGTGAACGCAAAAATCGCTTTGGCATTCAAACTGTAGGCGGTTTTAATCGTGGCGCTTGTCACGGCGGAAGCGATGTCATTCTGTGTCTTGGACGCGTGCTGGGCAAAGAAATTGTCATAATCAAAATCCGCCTCCGTCTCAAGAGCTATGCTCTCCATGACGCTGACGCACTCTATGGGATAATCCCCCATTGCAGTCTCACCGGATAACATGACGGCGCTTGTTGCATCGTAGATAGCGTTTGCCACATCGGAAGCCTCGGCCCGTGTCGGACGCGGGTTTTTGATCATCGACTCGAGCATTTGCGTTGCTGTAATACCTGGCTTCCCGGCAATAGTGCACTTCCTGAGCATCATTTTTTGCAGCTTCGGCACCTGAGTCATCGGAACCTCAACTCCGAGATCGCCTCGGGCAACCATCAGTCCGTCTGCTGCCTGCAAGATGGTGTCCAAATTGGTGATGCCTTCATGATTTTCAATTTTCGCGATCAGCTGCACGTGGGATTTATTCATCTGGGAAAGCAGCGTCCTGATCGCCAGTATATCTTCAGCGCTTCTAGTGAAAGAGACCGCGATCAGATCGATATCGTTTTCACAGCCAAATTTCAAATCCGCGACATCCCGCTCGCTGAGTATGGGAAGCTCCAGGCTGGTTAGTGGAATATTGACACTTTTTACGTTCCTGATGATCCCTCCGTTGATAATCTCGACGACAATCTCATCGCCGCTGTTCTCAATCACCTTGGAGGCGATATAACCGTTGTCAAAAAGGATTTTCATTCCCTCTTTGATGTGACTGAATACGACATCGGGCCTAACCGTAACCCTTTCCGAATTACCGAGGATCTCCTGTTTTTGCAAAATCCAGCGCTGTCCGGCGACAAGCTTAGCTTCCCCCCCCTCCAGCTTTCCGATGCGCACTTCAGGTCCTTTGGTATCCAGCATAATGGCCAGGGGCTTTTGTAAATCGCTACGCACCTGCTTGATCAAGTTGATGCGCTTTAAGTGCTCTTCATGGGTGCCATGGCTGAAATTCAAGCGAGCCACGTCCATGCCGGTGATAACCAGCTCTTTTATCATATCATAGGTTTCAACACTCGGTCCGATGGTGCATATGATTTTCGTCCTGCCTCTCTTGAGTCCTTCCATAATCCTTTCCCAAAAACACGGTTTAGTATCATTGCGCCTGTCTGCTGCCGCACCTTAGCCAAAAACGTCTGATAATTAGGTTTTGGCAAAGAAAAAGCTAGCCTAATTGAATGATCGAGGGTCGCCTCATCACAGAAATATGAAGCGCTGATCATCTTTTAAGCTCTGCGGCTCAAGCGAGGCCACAACCCCAATTTTTCAGATCATTTCACTACACTTTCACTTTGGCACATGTCCAATAAGACAGCATTAAAAAAAAGCTTCCCCCATATCCGGTTATTTGAGAATAATCCGGATTTTATAGAATTGAAATGAGGAGGGCGCAAGTGGGGCCACTGAAACTAACGCACATCAATCGTGGACTTAAGACGTTTTCATCCCTATCCTTCCTCACCTTTTTCCTTGCCTCTCAAGCACTTCATAGCGAAATCCAAACAATCAGAGTAGACTGGACACCGGGATTTTGTCTCGCACCGTGCGAAGAGACGTTGAGGCAAAAGCTGGCCGCTTCTCCCAATGTTGCTAAATCGGATGTACCGCCCGGGGCCTCCCAAGCCACCATCCGATGGAAACCCGATAAAAAATTCTCCTACCAGACCTTAAACTTTCTGATTAAGGGAGCCGGTGTTAAAATCAATCAGGTTTTCATCACTGCCCAAGGGAAGATCAGGCACGACAGCAACGACGTCTACTTAGTCTCCCAGGGAGACAACACACGTTTTACCCTACTTAGCCCGATCTACGTCTCCATGAACCCAACCCAAGGCCAGGTAGGCCATAATCTGGACTCATACAAGCTATCGGCAAGCGTGCGCGAAGAGCTCATCAATAACCAAAAAGAAGATAAAATTGTCACCGTCAAAGGCGTTCTCTTTGATCCTTGGAGATATGGGGAACTTTATCTCATTATGGATTCCCATTCAGCCTCTGCCCCTGTGAAAAAAAATGAAAGAAGAACAGCGGGTCAACGTTGAATCTTTTTTAAATCACCCTGAGACAGAAGTCTTTATCTACTTTTCTGTTCACACTCTCCTATCATCCTTCGCAACCGACACCTGACCCTTTACCGAAAGTCCCTCTAAGTCAAAATCTCAACGTTTGAAACACCTTCGGTATCTCCACTGAAAAAAAAAATCGTAAACGCCCCCTAAAACCTTACGGCGATGGAAAAGATCTTAAATAAAACACTAATTCAAAATTTAAATTGACACCCCAAAAAAACTATTGTATTTGAAGCTATGAGGGCCTTTTCTACTTTCTTCCTTAGGTTGAGCCTTAGTCTATCGGAGAGCTTGCAGTCTAAGTGAAGAGAGGGACTTTATACCGGAAGTGTCTCAAAATTTTGTTTTTAGTTTTGAGAAATCTCCCGCGGTTGAGCTGTTTCACGGATCTGATATCCCCCATCAGATCGGCTGCATCCACTCAATCGTGGGAGATTTCTCTTTGCGAAAACCCGATTTTGCGTTCATTTCGGCATGAAAACAGGGCTAAAGTGGAAGGAGTTACAATTCATGTCATCCGATTTTATTGAAAAATCCCTTGCAGAACCTCCGAATCCGGAGACTGGCGCACTCGTCGTTCACGAGGGTCTGATAAATCTAACAGCGGGCCGCGTCTCTCAAATCGGAGGATCACTCCGCTATGGAATGGCTTCTAAGGTCGATGACACTACACGCACCAGCTTTAGACACTCTCTACCGGAGCCTCTTCCCGAACTAGTCATGAAATACAGGGCTAAAACCCAGCTGCATACACTGGAAGAAGATATCGGGGAATCTATCCTTCATGTACGCGAAACGCTAAAAGAGCAGGAAATCGCAAGATCTTCCTACGAAGCCAAAGAGAGCGAGCGCCACGTTCTGCCAAAAGCTCTGGAGGGTCTTTCAGTCCCAGACAAGCGTCACCGCCGCATCAGGTCGCAACCTAATCAACTCAAATCATTAGTTCCTGTAGACCGCTCGTCAAAAGCCACCAAAACGGTAGACCTTATATTTCAAACCACCCAGGAGATAAAAAAAACTCAAAATCAAATCCTTGGTCTTTTTGAAAAAGAGCCTCTGCTCAACCATCGAAAACCCATTCATAAAGTGAAAAAACTCTTCGATCTGATTAACCAGGAAGAAGACAATCAACTATATCTCTTAGGGTTGGTGATTCTTCTCACCTCCAGACAGCCCGAGGAGATGCTCTCCATCTTGTCTTCAGATGACTTGAAAGCTGCCATTCGCCGTATAGAAACCTCCACCTTCAAATTTTTTGGCGATATCAGACAGTCGCTCAAGGCTCAGGAAGACGATCATCAACTGACGGGTTTGCAAGATGGAAAAATAGCCTATTTTAACAAGCTTGCCTATCAGATCGCGAAAATCCTACTCACCTCCTCAGGAGAGATCAATACTCAAATCATCGACTCTGTAATCTCCTTTTTCACTGCCGGACCCGAGCACGCCCTAAACCATGAAGCTTCGCTGATTAACGGACTTTTAATGATCAAGAGAAGCGAGTTGTTGAGGAAAAAGATTGAAGCGATGGCGGAGAGAAAACCCACTCCCCTGACCCCCCTTGAAATCATCCGGATACAATGTGGCTTAGCTCCGCATGTACAGCCCTCGGCCCAAGATGCCAAAATCACTCTCTTGACTGCGCTCTTATCCCATCCCCGTCAGGGTCAACAGGGCTCTTGCTTTGCAAGCTACCTTTCCATCGCTCTTCTTTCATCCCATAAAATAAAAACCACCGATGATCTGCTCTACATTCTGGAATTAGGGAAGCTCACTCGAAAGACAAAAAGAGTCAAAAAGGACTTTCCATTCATGCTGCGTATCGGAGATGGTGTTCTACACAAGCCCTTTAACATCAATCAAAAGACCTGGATTGTCGAGAGTGGCAAAGCAAAGTTGCCTGTCGAAAAAACTCCAGGACTGATCGCTGCAGCCCGTTGTCTTGGTCTAAAACACACCAAGCGCGCGATCAGAGAAGCGGCTCTTTCTTTGATTTCCCATGAGAATGAAACAACACAAATTACCTGCATGCAGATACTGAAGTATTTGGCGGACAAAGCCAGTAGTTTGGTTTCAGTCGAAGAACGCAACCCTCTGCATATGCTGTTAAAAGCGTGCTACTGCTTTGATGCCGAAGTGAACAATCCTCTGATACGTGCTTTCGAAAGTTGCCTTGCCGATATGGCAGAGGCGAGCAATGAAGGGATGATCAAGCAGCCTGTGATGTTTTCCATACTCGACCCCCTGGAATCTTTCCTTAACGGCCAAGAAGGAATCTTGGAGCCAGAAAAAAATGCGCTTGTAGCCGAAGTGCAAAGACAACTTATGGACAGGATCCACCTGAGTTATGATCTAGATATCCGACGGGACTCGTCACCCGATCACAACAGCCTCTGCATCGGTGGATTTGCCCTACATGACACCCAAAGAGCAAACGCCTCAGACGACTGGAATCTGATCGACACCCCGCAAAAGTTTAAACATTTCGCCGAATCGGTGCTTCTATCCGCTCAAGAAATAGTCGAGAAAGGTAAAATGACCCGAGTTTTGGCCGAAGCGGCCCAATACCTGAAAAGCGATGATTTCTTAAAAGACGCTCTGGTTTCATTTTATCCGGAGTATGAGCACAAGCCCACCCTCCTTGCCAACTGGGATTCCCTTCCCTATACCCCCTGGCGCATACTCTCGGGCAATATAGCTCCTAATGTGCGTGATGTGTATATGGGGTCGGAAGCGCAAGATGACTCGTTCCACCAATTCAAGGTTAGCGATCCGCTATCGCTCATGGTGCTGCTGATGGACCTTGCCAAAAGCATCCCTGTTTATAGTCATCTTGGATATCTCGACAGAAAAGAGAGAAAACTGCCTGTATTCACCGATTCCCATGCCTTTAACCTCTCTTTCTCCCATCCTGCTTTCAGAGACATTGTCGTGAGGAATGCCTTACCCATCAAGTGGATCAAAGATCACTACCTTAAGCTTGCCAAAGCGCTTAATGAAGAAAGACTTTTACCTAATGAAAAAGAGGAGATGATTTCCAGGCTCATCCCCCGCATGAAGGAGGCGGGTCTTAACGACTCGTGGATTCGGACGCTGGAGGCCGAACCGGTGGCCAATCTTCGCCTTGTCCGGGAAATTTGTCTAAGCGCCGAGCTGTCAGATACTTCACAGATGGGCATCAAATCGCGCGAGCGCCTGATCGATCAGTTCATCTGGAATGCAATGCCCATTCGCTTCAAGACTCTCTTTGAAAAAGAAGCCGTCCCGTTCGCAGATACCAATTGGAATTTAGGTTGCCATGACATCCTTCTTTGCTTTGCTCCTCAGCCGGGAACCGATAAAATCGCCATCTTTGAAATGAAAGATACCGGCGAAATCATCCGCTATATCCGTCCCGGCGTTCTCCTCAACGAAAACCTCAGTATTCCCAAAAATCCGGACGCGATGCTACCTGCAATCGATCCAATTCCCCTATAAGGCGAAAGCTATCCTCCCAATTTTGAGATGCTTTCGGTATAAGATCGGGATTCACCGAAGGCTTTGTCAAAGCAAAAAAACAAATTTCGCGAAACTTCGGTATAATCCATTTGAAAAAAATAATTAATTCATGTACGAGCGTTATAGAGTTAATGATTTTTTAAATTGGCTTGTTTTTCCAAAAAAACTGTTTTTTATTAGAGCGCGTCATCAATTAATGAATTGCTAAGAGTCCATCCCGAAACAAATCATCCGATTTCAGTTTTAGGCGGTCTCTTGGATTTACTTTTGAGGACAAGCTCCGATACATATAGCGAAAAGGAGTTCAAAACAAACAATGACCACTATTTTGACTTTGAGCGTTAGAGAAACATATTTTGCTGCATCACAGGATTTATACTCTGTCACCCGAAACATGATGAATGATCGCGCGCTATCAAAACACAGAAAGACCACCATTACCCTGTCAGATAGCAGCCTAAGACTTGACCTAAAAATATCTCCCCTCAGGGAGACATCTGAGATCTCAATTCAAGGACGAACTTTTACCGACCTCGGCCACTTGATTAGAGAGCTCCCTGGCATTTTAGAGCACCCAACCCTCCTTGCAAAATTGATCCACTATGTTGAAATTGGGCTGGAATACAATTACATAGAAGACGCTGAAAGCATCAAGGGCGTGATGCAGGAAGAGGCGCATTGTCCTCCGGAAAAGGGAAGAGGATATTGCATCGAACAGCCCTGCTTGAGCCAAATTCAAAAGCCATTTTTCTCAGAGAATTCTCTCGTATTTTTCGTCACAAGGCAAGGAGCGCCCTACAGAGTCCGCTGTACTTTCCCTACTGACGACGCTCTTCCTGAAATCGATCTGGAAAAAATCTAGCGCGCCGAAAATGTGCCAAAATTTAATTTTGGCAAAGAGAACTCTTTCGGTATAAGCAGACAACCTATTCAGGTGTAACGCAAAAGACGCAGCGTTTAGGATCCGACTGATAGGCGCGCTGCTTTTTTCGTAGAATTCCGGTTACGCCCTTTTCCTCAACAAGAGTCCATGCCGGGTCATCAAAGCCAGCATCGGGTTTCGTTTCGGCGGCAAATTTCAACTCCCCTTGTGTAGGCAGTCTCATTCCCCTCCATTCGGCATACGCTTCCGCTTCAAGATAAGACAGCCCACGAACCGGCAAATCACCCTCTCCCTCTCTGTAAGTACCTCTCCACCAATATAAAGGAGATGGTTTCTTCGTTGCATTCAGAAACTCCTGATACTCGGCATTCGTCACGGGGTGCGCGGTGATCGCGAAGCCGCTTTTGGGATTCCCCTTCTTCATTTTCTGATTAGTTTTAGTCTGATCCACTGCGATATGCAGCAGGGTGTTTTGCTCTAAAGAGGCTGAAACTGCAGTTTCTTCATTAGCTCTGTTTGCCGTTTTATGAGAGCGTTCCCATTCCATGATTCTAAGCTTAAGTTCAAGCTTCTTTAGAAAATCAGGCTCAGGGTCTTCCTCTTGCTGTTGTGCTGACGGCGCAGAAGGAGCCTTGGATTTATAATCCAATTCGTTGAAAGCGACAAATTCGTCGTCAGCGATATCAAGACCGGAAAGATGGGCAATCATCTCTTCGTCCTTTCGTAAATCCAGTTTCACCGAAGAGGCTAAAGAGTCATCTTCATCCTCGGGAATCTCATTTACATCAAACGCCTCTGGTTCGACTTCAACTTTAGGGATGTCGCGGAAGACCAGCTCCTCTGTAATCTCCCTAATAAATTTCGCGGTCAAATAGCTGGGCTTTTGCAAGGTGTTGTATGAGATTTCCTTCTTTCCCGATTCAGCTTCTATAGCTGCCATGAACTCTTCTTGCCTAACCGCGCTTTGGAAGGCATTCGCTAAATATTTTTCCTCCGCAGCTGTCAGCTCTTCGATTTCCGTCTCCCTATCAAAAACGATCAGGGGGAAATCAGAACGGATGGAATCAAAAGCTTTTCCCAGGAGAGTCTCTTCCTCAGGTGAGAGTTCTTCCATCGCCGCCTCTTTTTCAAAAGCCAATAAAGGAAAGTCCTCTGGCATGGATTGAAATGCTTTTGCAAGAAGAGCTTCCTCATGAGAGGAGAGCTCTTCGAGCCCCTCTTCGGCATCAAAAGCAGCTAGTTCCACATCAAATAAAAATGAACGAAAAGCCTTCGCCAAGATCACTTCCTCTTCGTGGGAGAGCTCTTCAAAATCGGCTTCTTTATCAAAATAAGCGATGCTCCCCTGATCTCTAAAGGAATGAAAAGCCTTTGCTATCACCAGATGCTCTTCCGCAGAGACCTCTTCTTCCCCCTCCTTTTCTTTGACATCAAAGGTAGCACTCCCATTATCCCCCGTCTCAGAATGATCTCTCCTTACGTCTTCAGCCCGCTTAATGTCTGGCTCTGCAAAGGCAATATGCTCAGCCGGATGAGGCCGACTCTCGCCAACGAATGTAAATTGCGCGCTAAAGTCAATTCCTTCAATGTGATAAAGAGACTCCAGTTGAGTGTTCCCGACCTTATCTGCGACTAAATCAATCGAAGCGATCACGTCGTCAATCCCCAAGATCAAGCGGTTTGAAGCAGCGTCTGTCTGCTCATCCAAACCAACGCTGGCCAAGGCGGATTCGCTCTCCCCATGCAAGGGAGAAGTTAGATAATTTGTCCCCATGCCCGCAATTGCGCTCTTTGAAGAGGGCGTGATCGCTTCATCAAAGGTGAAATAAATTCCCACACTTTCTCTGGAGGGGCTTTCAAAGCTATACCCCACGGCACAACGGCAGGGAGGAAGCCATAGGCCTTCGTCTGAACCGGCTGCCATGGCTCCGGGGTAGACTTCCGAGGAGCTCAACAGTGGTATCTGGCACAGCACCGCACTGGCTACAATAGCTGTCTTAAGCGTAAAATGCATAACCCCTCTTAAGCATGAATACTGATATCTAAAAAAATTCATCGAAATGCTTTCAAAAACTGAAACTTTTAAATTCATTTCGAGTCTTTCGAAATTGTCTCAAAATTTAGCATTGGGGCTTTAAAAAAGCCCTCCACGATTGAAAGATTACAACTCATCTCATATTTCCACTATCAGGCGACTTGTTATCTTTCAATTTTGAACAGCGTTCTCTTTGTCAAAAACCAAATTCCGAGACAATTTCGGTATAACCCGGGCTCCCTTGCCTTATTGTTAAAATTCACATATACTGGCATAGCGGCAAGATAGCTAATTGCGCCGAACTTAGCACCTGCCCCCAGGCTTAAATCGTATGATTTACCTGCGTAAGACCTTAAAGTGTGCATCAAAACATGCCGACTTCAATTGCGGGCAGCCCTCTTGTCGCATCGCATACTAAGCTTGAGCAGTCGGGCACCAAGAACATCGATTCGTCCGGCTACGACATCGGTATAACCATAGCACCAATAAATATCAAAGTGATTGATCGGGAAATCAAACTCAGCAATGTCAAGGTGCACAACCTAAAGTCTGTGAACCTGACGCTTCCTCACGGAAAACTGATTGTCTTCACAGGAGTTTCAGGATCGGGTAAATCCTCTCTTGCCTTCGACACAATCTACGCAGAAGGCCAGAGGAGGTATATCGAGTCGCTGTCCACCTTCGCAAGAAGGCAGCTTGGTGAGATGAGCAAACCCGATATCGAAGACGCAAGCGGAATTACCCCAACCATCTCGATCGAGCAAAAGACGATGGGCAAAAGCCCAAGGTCTACTGTCGGGACCATGACGGAGATCTACGACTACCTGCGCGTTCTTTATGCCAGAGTGGCCATACCCCACTGTCCTATCAGCAAAAAACCGGTACTTCCCGAGAGCAAAGAAACCATCATCCGCAAAATCCAGAATTTGCCGGAGGGCGCCAAAGTCATTCTTTTATCCCCTTTCGCGCGAGGTAAAAAGGGTGAGTTCAAAGAGGATTTTCAAGATCTTTTACGCAAGGGCTTCACCAAGGCACGGGTAGACGCTTCCTTTGTTGATATCGAAGAAGGAATCTCGCTGGACGGCAACGTGGCGCACGACATTGAGATCGTATTTGACAGGATAAAAATAACGGAAGACGCCAAGTCACGCATCGCTGAATCCACACTCAATGCCCTCGAGTTCTCCAAAGGCTCGATCATAGTCTTGCAGCAAGACGAGGGCGAAGAAAAATTTTTCTCGACAACCGCCTATTCCCCTGAGTCCGGCATCTACTACCCCTCTCTTGAACCGAATGATTTTTCCTTCAACAGCCCGACAGGGATGTGTCCAAGATGTCTTGGGATTGGAATTGTCGATGAATTTGACTTGGAAAAAATCATCAATCCCGACCTTAGCATCTCCGAGGATTGCTGCTCTGTCGCGAGTTCTTTTTCGACTGTGCGCTATGGAAACATCTACAGCAACTTGGCCAGGATCTATGACTTCAGCGTGAACACCCCCTGGAAAGAACTGAGCGAGAGCGCCAAAAAAGCCTTCCTTTACGGAACGGAGAAGAAGTGGACGCGGATGCAGTTCACGCACCCTGTTACAGGAGCCCGATGGCACGACTATGTGCAATGGCGGGGTGTGCTTCATGAGGCCCATGAACGGTTACGTGAGGCAAAAAGCGACTCTTACCAGTCCAAGATGCGGAAGTTGATCAGAAGCGGAGTATGCCCCGAATGTGAGGGGGATCGCATCAAACCTTATCCGAGAGCTGCCCTTTTCAAAGGAAAGTCGATCGGCTCGCTTGCTAAAATGACAATCGAAGAGGCGCTGAAGTTTTTTAAGGGAATTCAGCTTATAGAGGGTGAAAAGGAAATCGCCACCGAGATAGTCAAGGAGGTCATCGAAAAGTTTACCTTTTTGATGAATGTAGGCCTTGGATATTTAACGCTCGACAGAACCTCCCCCACATTATCGGGGGGCGAGTCGCAGCGGGTAAGGCTCGCTTCGCAGATCGGATCAGGGCTTATCGGCATCACCTACATCTTAGACGAACCCTCAATCGGGCTACACACGCGCGACAATCAACGCTTAATACAAACTCTTCTATCACTTAAAGAGTCGGGAAATACGGTGATTGTCGTTGAACATGACGAAGAAACGATTCAATCAGCGGACTACATCGTCGATTTCGGACCGGAACCGGGAATGAGGGGCGGTGAAATCGTATTCCAGGGCAGCTACAACGATTTTCTTGACTGTGAAAGGTCGGTGACAGCCCGATATATCACCGGAAAAGAAGAGATCCCCGTTCCTAAAAAGCGCAGGAAACACCGCAGTAAAATTGTCATCGAAGGCGCCAGGCACAACAATCTTAAAAACGTCACTGCAGAGATTCCCTTAAACGTATTCACAGCCGTTACCGGCGTGAGCGGTTCCGGTAAATCGTCACTGATACTTGACATTCTCCATCCCGCTCTATCCAACCAAATCCAGGGCACCGAACTGCCGGTAGGTGATTGCAAAAAAATTACCGGTGCAGAAACGCTTGATAAAGTCATCGCTATCGACCAATCGCCCATCGGAAGGACGCCGAGATCCAATCCTGCCACCTATATCAAAGTATTCGATGAGATAAGAGATCTCTTCGCATCCCTTCCGGAAAGCCTTGCCAAGGGGTGGAAGAAAGGGCGTTTCAGCTTCAACGTCAAAGAGGGCACCTGTCATCAGTGCCTCGGCCTCGGGATGGTCAAAGTCGATATGGATTTTCTTGAAGAGGCGTGGGTCGAGTGTCCTCTTTGCCTTGGAAAACGATTCGACAGCGAAACCCTCTCCATATTCTACAAAGGAAAAAACATTCATGATGTTTTGGAAATGGATATCGAAGAGGCAAAAAAACACTTTGAATTCCTTCCAAGGATCCATAAGAAGCTGGAAGTTTTGTGCAAAGTCGGTCTTGGCTATATAAAGCTTGGCCAGTCATCAACCACGCTCTCCGGAGGAGAGGCGCAGAGGATTAAACTTGCCAAAGAGCTTTCCAGGCCAGACACCGGCAATACCCTATATATATTCGATGAACCGACCACAGGTCTTCACTTCCACGACGTGGCGCATCTTGTTTCGATTTTAAACGAGTTGACTGATAAGGGCAACACAGTAGTCGTCATAGAGCACAACCTTGACATCATCAAATGCGCTGACTGGATCCTCGACCTCGGTCCAGAAGGGGGATCTGCCGGAGGGAAGGTCATCGGCAAAGGCACACCCGAGCAGGTATCCAAGCTAACGACACCGACAGGAGAAGCTCTCAAGGAGCTCTTTCAAAAAAAGAAGGGATCCGTCCGCAAATCTAAACCCCCTCTGAAAGCGCCGGTTGAAATCTTAGAGACGCCATCGATCCGGATCGATGGAGCGTCCCAGCACAATCTTAAGCATCTTGATGTGACACTGCCCCGCAACGCCATTACCGTTTTCACCGGCCCCTCCGGCTCAGGAAAAAGCTCGCTGGCCTTCGACACCCTTTACGCCGAAGGACAGCGGCGCTATGTCGAGTCACTCTCCCCCTATGCCAGGCAATTTGTCGAGCAGATGCCAAAACCTGCAGTCGAGAGAATCGATGGTCTTTCGCCGTCGATCGCCATCGAGCAAAGAGCCCACACCGGAAATCCCCGTAGCACGGTGGGAACCCTGACTGAGATCTATGACTACTTGAGGATTTTGTTCTCCTGCGTCGGGGTAGCGCACTGCCCGGAGACCAAGGAGCCACTAGTCGCTATCGGCAAAGAGGTGGTGGCAGATAAGATCCTTTCTTTTGATACGGGTGAAAAAGTTGTGATCATGGCGCCTCTGCCCGTTCGAAAAAAAGAGGAATTCGAAGCTACCCTCTCCCGCCTGCGGCAGCAAGGATTCGTGCGCATCCGTCTCAACCAAGAGCTCAAAGACCTAGATGAAGATGCGGAGAACATTGTTTTTGATCCGAAAAGGAAAAACGAACTGTTGCTCATTATCGACCGGATCAAAACAGGCCCCTCCCTGAAAGCCCGTATCATTGAAGCGTTGGAGAAGGCGCTGGAAATCAACGAAAAGGAAATCGTAATCCAACGAGAAGATGAGGACATCCGCTTCAACATGTCTTTCTCTTCTTTGAAAACCGGCAAGTCCTATCCCAGCATTTCTCCCAAAACATTTGCCTTCAACACGCAAGAGGGAATGTGTCCTGACTGCCTGGGAATCGGGATGCTGTATGGAGCCGATCTCACCTCAAAAGAGGAGGTGATGAACGACTCCCCATTAAGTTACTTGAGAACTCTTTGGAGCTATCTTTTCTCGAAAAAAGCGCTCGAATTTACCTCCTCTTTCATGAAAGAAGCTAAAATACGCTCATCCTCGGCCATAAAAGATCAGCCTGCCAATGCCCTGCAAACTTTTATGAACGGCACTAATGCAGACACCTACTACAAGTCGCCGCTTGGATTTGAATACCGCTTCCGAGGGATTAATGAGACTCTGGCCAAAGCGGGACGAAGCGGCAGAGCGCACCTGAAAGAAGCGTCCATGCCCCTGCTTGACGAGGTGGTCTGCTACTCATGCGCTGGATCAAGGATCAACGCCCTTGCCAGAAACGTTCTCATCGAAGGCAAATCGATCGCCGATATGACCGATATGCCGGTCGCCAAACTGCGTGAGTTCATGAAACAGTTGCCAGTCGATCCTGCCAACCTCAAATTGTTGGAGACTGTGTTGAAAAACATAGAAGGTCGGCTTAACTTTTTACAGGAAGTCGGTCTCGGCTTCCTCTCATTAAGCAGAAAAGCCCCTACGCTAAGCGGAGGAGAGAGCCAGCGCATCCGGCTTGCCAGGCAGCTTGGGAGCGGTCTCGAAAGCGTCCTCTATGTGCTGGATGAACCCACTATCGGACTTCACCCTAAGGACATTGAAAGCTTGAACCGGTCGCTCAAGAAACTGAAAGATCTTGGCAACACCCTAATCTTGGTCGAACATGACCCGGAAACAATCAGGGAAGCCGACTATATCCTGGATTTCGGTCCCGGAGCCGGTATCCACGGTGGACACATCACATCTCATGGAACGTTGGCCGATATTTTGGTAGATGACAACTCGCTGACTGGCCGCTACCTTTCGGGTAAAAATGAGATGCAGAAAGACACCCCCCCCGAAGAACGGGGATTTTTCACATTGGAAAAAGGAACCAGGCATAACCTGAAAAATCTCGCTGTCAAGTTTCCGATCGGCCAGCTCTCTTGCATCACTGGTGTTTCCGGGTCAGGCAAATCCACGCTAATGCACGATGTGATTGCCCCTCTTATGAAGGCAGGGCTTGGACATGAAAGTGCTGCCAATGATCATGGACAGCTTAAGGGCATCGCCTCCTTTGACAAAGTCATTTTGCTCGATCAGAATCCCATCGGACTGACTATCAGAGCCACAGTGGCAACCTATACCGATATCCTAACCCCGCTTCGCGATTTTTTCTCAAAACTGAAAGAGGCCCGGGCAAGAGGGCTAGCCCCCAAAAATTTCAGCTACAACCACCGGGCAGGGATGTGTTCCAACTGCTGGGGGCTTGGAGTGAAGATGGTCGAGATGCATTTCATGCCTTCTGTCAGCATGGTCTGCCCTGAGTGCGAGGGATACCGCTTAAATCCCTTAAGTTTAGAAGTCCTCTACCAGGACAAACACCTTGGCCAATACCTGAAGATGACAGTTGAAGAGTGCCGAAGCGTTTTTGAGGATCACCCCAAGATCAAAAAAATGCTTCAGGGATTGATTTCGGTAGGCCTTGGTTACCTCAAATTGGATCAGGAAATATCAACCCTTTCCGGTGGCGAGGCGCAAAGGTTAAAACTTTCAAAGGAGCTCTCAAAAAGATCCACGGGAAACACCTTATACCTGTTCGATGAACCGACAACAGGCCTGCATTTCCACGACATCGCCAAACTGATGCCCCTCCTTGCCAAACTCAGTCAAAAGGGCAATACGCTGCTCGTCATCGAGCACAATATGGACTTCCTGATGCACGCGGACTGGGTTGTTGATTTAGGCCCGGGTTGCGGTGATGAGGGCGGAAAAATTGTCTATCAGGGCAAGCTGGAAGGTCTTTTAAAAAACAAAACCTCCTATACGGGCCAATACCTGGCTAAATATCTCAAAGAAAAGAAACAAGTGGAAAAGCCCCGTAAAAAAAAACTTAGCACCTAGAGACTGTTAGCCCCTATCCCAAAACTCAAATATGCATCCTGTGCGGCTGAATGGGGCTACAAACACCGAAAGGGTCTCTGAATTTGTGCATGGACTACGCGAAAGCTCTACTTTTGATAGTTTTTTTTGGATCAGCCCCTCTTCGGGGCGAGTAGTCGCCTCTCTCCCGGAAGAAGAGCGCGCGTCGAACGAGTCCCGCTACCTACATACAATAGTAGTATTAAACACAGGGAGATATAATCCCCTTCTTTGATTACAGAAAACACAATTAACTCCTAGAAAAAGAAACTTGATTTAACAACCAATTTTTATTACAATTTGATTACCATTAAAAGATTTAAAAGAAACTCTCGATGACTCTACCTTCCATACCCTCCCTATTCGTCGGGCTCAATAACTGCCGAAGTCACGCCAGGGTTCAAATTCCGGGCCAATCCATCTCAAAAAAGCAAGTTGACGACCACTGGCTGTTTGGATCCCGCTCAATGCGCTATCTCAACCCGGATTTACCCCAGAACGAGAGTCAAAAGAAAGAGAGTTGCCGCCATACAGCATCCGTCATCAATCAGATTATGGAGAATTTTCAGCGTAACCTGGGTGCGACAAGAAACCAGAGCAATAAAACCTTCACTCCCACTAAATTATCAGAGGATAACGAGCCATCGGCGGGCGCTATCCGCAGGCTCTACAGGGAAACTATCCAGGCAGACCAGAAAGGCATCAATCGATCATTAGGAAATTTTGCCGACGATACCGAGATTGTTTTAACGAAAAATGAAAACGGAAAGGCTATTCTCTCGCCTCTGACAGAGCAGGAAGCGAGCGACCCTGATTGCACCAAAAACACCATCCTGACCTACAAAGCTCTCCTCGTCCAAAAATGGGGCAGCAAAAGAGTGGAGAGGGCTCTTCTAAGAAAAAAGATCGATCTGAGCAAAAAAATACACGACAACTCACCCTTAAAGGTGAGTGAAATGAAAGCGATTGTTTTAGGGGTTAACGACTTCTACCTGCAAGACTTAAACGATTGTCTGGCCGCTATAAAAAATGAGATTACCGGCAACGGCACCGACCCAATTCCGACTCACCCCAGAAAAAAACTAAAAATTGCACTGGGATGCAACGAAGAAGCTGATTTTTTAGAAAAACTGTCCGAACTTTTCGGTGAGCATACCGATTTAGGCTATCAGCAACTTCCCCTCGCGCTGAGATCCCTGATCAAAGATGCTGTTTTGGCCAACGGATATGAGCTTGAGCTCTCCTTCTTTGGCAACCGCTTTGAAGGCGTGATGGACGGGGGCATGAAGTCGTTTAAAGACAAATTCCGTGCTAATTTAGCATCCATTGACCAACAAAGACTGCAAATCTACCAGAACATTCTCTTCCATGAACACGTTGAGGAATCCGATAAACAAGACTATTTCGACGAACTGCTGGCAAAGGGTCTGTGTAAAAAAGAGCTGGAAATCGGGATGCTGATCCCATCCCCATGGAAAAGCGGCAACAATGCCCTTCTCCCCTCTTCGACGTCTTATTACTATGTCAAAGACCGGATTCTGACAGGGAAGGGAAAATTTATCTACCAACTTGAACCTATCGATCAGGAAAATCGGCAGCTCGAGTCCATACTTCTGTTCAGAAGCACCTCCTCAAGTCCCTCTACAACCGACTCAGCTTCCACGATATTAGTCGACCTATTTCCTTTTTCTCCTCCAGGTTACCTGTGGCGCCGCCATGGGGATAAAAAGGAGAGAAGCGCCTATTTTGCAAGCCAAAGACCCTTGAGGCTTGTAGGCCACAGCTTGGGAGGCAGCCATGCTCAACTCTCCTTGATGCATCGCATCAAAAAAAATAAGCAATGGGTTGACGATCTGCCCGATAGACAAATCAGGGTTGTCACCTTTGATTCTCCCAAGATAAAATTCTCAACCGCTCGATCCTTCAAAAAGTGGTCCAAGAGGCCGGAGTCAGCTCCCTTAAAACAAAAAATTTCAATTCAACACTGGATCAGCGAAGGTGATATCGTCCCTCTTGCCGGAGAGGCGTATCTCGGTGCCTATCTTTCCAAGGGTGCTTTGGCCAAAAACCGCACCTTCACCTTAGCTCCGGAAAAGAGCGATTCTATTTACCTGTCCAAAAACCCCCATTGCCGCCTTTTTTTCCATACCCGGAAAAATAGCGATTACACGATCAAAACTTCGGGGGAAACCACCAGGAAAAACTCGCTTCATCTGGTAGAAGTGATTCGAAGAGTTTTTGGGTTCATCATCTTCCCGATTGTCTATGTGATCACATGGGTCTGGAAAAAACTATTTGATGGAGCTGAATTGCCTTCCAGTTTCTTAAATCAAGGCCCCCTTTTCACTCTTTAGCGTTGTGCCGGATTACGCTTCGCTAAGTTCAAGACTCGTTAGTCCAATTTTTCATTCAATTTGTGGGGTCAATCCGACGGAGCTAGGCCAAACACGTTAATAAAAAATACAATTTACAACACTGACCCCTACCCCCCTTCTTTTTATTTATTTATAATTTTCATTAGCGTATATTCTTCTATTCCCCTCCGTAAAGTTGGGATAGTTTTGATACTGATCTGATTCAAAATTAGAATTCTGCTCTGCAGAATTCATAATTGTTGAATCAGGAACGCCTGTTGTTTAGAGGCTGTTAACGGATTCAGTTCCTATTGATTGTAAGGTTCTTCTGAACCAATTTTCGATTCTTTTTTGAGAGTCACTATCAGCTCTCGCCTATCACCCTTAGAGAGGGATCGAAAAGTGGTCGAAATAATCTTCCAAATCGACGAAATCTGCATCTGTTAAAAGTCTCTTATACCGAAGGCATCGCAAAATTTTGGATTTGGCCATGAGGAGCCTCGGGATTGAAAAGTACAAGTCACCTCCTATTAGAAATAGGGCGTCACTTGACAGCTTTCGATCTTGGCAAGCACACTCTCTACCCAAAACCAAATTTTGAGATCATTTCGATATATATTAATCTAAGCCACCCTGAGCCGATGGGAAGTGTTCAAACCACCCTCGGTATATGGCGGCAAGAAAAAACACTGCCTCTATGCATTCAATACGGATAGGTCCATGAACCTTACTTTTCCGCGTCTTTTTGAAAGCTTAAATTATTGCCGGGATTCCACAACGATCCTGATCGATTTAAAATCGAAAGCATACCCCATCCAAGCGCAAGATCACTGGCTCTATGGTAAAAGAAGCTTAAGATATTTCACTCCCACTGTGGAGCAAACTGCGGTAGACCATCGCAAAAACCATAAAACAATCCGAGCTTTTGTCTCCCTGATCCAAAACTTCGTAGGAGAACACAAACATTCCCCCGAGATTGTAGAGTTAATCCGATCCCTTCGGCATCTGAGAGAAGAGAACTTGCCCCTCACGGCTAAAAAGGTCCGTTCGGCCTACCGTGTCTGCGTCGCTGCGAAACTGACCGACTACAGGAAAATCGCAGCGCTGGGCAGGGACACTGACAGAATCATCTCCTCCTCGGACGATCAGGGCGGGCGCTTCAAAGTTCACAACGTCGGCCTTGAGTGGTTCAACGATGCTGTGTACGAAGAGAATAAACAGGCAACTACCGATTTGAAAGAGATACTGACCAAAGAGTGGGGCGCCAAAAGACTTAAAAGGGCGGAAGAGAGAAGAGGCATTGACCTCGATGCCCGAATACGCGATGGCACAACACTCCGCGTCTCCGATATCAATCAACTCATGCTGGGGCTTGCAGATTACTACTTCGAAGACTTAAGCAAGTGCTGGAAAACTCTGCAGACCATACGGGAGGATGCGAGCAAGGTCGCCGAACTTCCGGGAAGGACGCTGAGAAGACTGTGCAAAGAGTGGGCAATCGACCCTTCAAACACCCATGAGATTTCTGAGCAGGCCAAAGCGCGGCTACAGGCGGTTTCATTTAACAAAATCGACAAAGAAACCTTTGCGCTTCTGCAGAGGGTTGTGCTTTTGGATGCCGAGGAGTTGGAGCTTGCCATGCACGGCAGGTGGCTTGAGGGGGTGGTCGACGGTTTGCAAACGCACATGAGCGCCTACTTCATTCGCAACATCGACCTCGAAGATCAGGAACGTCTTCAAATGTACCACACCATCCTGACCGCCCATGAGAGGATGGATGAAGAGCAGTTTGAACCCTTTTTCGATGAAATCTTGACAAAAGGGCTAGTCAAAAAAGACATTCAGGAAGGAATGCTAATCCCCGCTCCCTGGAAAGACCCCATTGAAGACAAGAGCTCGCACCGCTTCTACGCTATTTTGAAGAAAATGCGGACCGGGATGGCAAAACTCGGTTATTTTCTCACTGGCGCAGGACCAGTCAGGCAGAAAGATATTTTAATGTATCGAAGCACAGCCTCGGCGCCCTCGTCAATTGATTCGCTGACAACACTCATCACGGATCTGTTCCCTTTTGATCCTCCCGCCTATTTTTGGCGCTACGCAGGAGACGAAGCCGAGAAGCGCATTTTAAACCACTCCCGAACAAAACCCTTACGCATCATTGGCCACAGCTTGGGAGGAAGCCATGCGCAGTTGCTTTTGCTCAATCAGATAGCAAAAAAAGAGCTGGGATTCGAGCATAATCTTCCGGTCAAGAACTACGAAATCGTCACATTCGACTCCCCCAAAATCAAGCTTCAGTGCGTGGAGGTTTTCGCGGAGTGGCTTCAATCAGAATCGGCGTCGAATCTGCTGCGCCGGATCTCGATTACACACTACACGTCCAAACACGATCCGGTGCCTTTTGCCGGAGAGGCGCTTCTTGGCGCACAAGCGGATGAAACGAAGTTAAAAGAACTGAAGGTTGTCAAATTAACCCCTAAGGTAACCGACCACCCGATGCTGAGCTACCATCCGCACGGCAGGCATTTTTTCAGAACCCGCCTAAACTCTGATTTCGTGGAAGAAGCAGTCGACATCGATACAACAACTTGTAGAAAATGGCACATCATCGAGGTTGTCCGACGCATCGTCGGCTTCATCCTCTTCCCTATTCTGTGGCTCTACAATGAAATTAAAAATCTGATCTTTGGCATCGGCCACCACCTTGACGCGGAAATCTCGAAAGTGTGGGAAAAATTCTATCCTCAGGAAGCTCTACCGGGGACAACTGTATAGCAACGCTTTACCGTTCATTCTATGACGAAAGCGACCACACATGCCTACGACCCACGAAAAGAGCGCACGTCTTTAATATATATTTCAAATTACAAACAAGCTGATCAACATTAAAGAAATAACGCCCCATTTCCTCTTCATCTTTTAAACAAAAAGTGTTTTCACAAATTTCCATTCGCCAACTCTCGATAAATATGCTAACATCCGGATTTTAAAACGGTCATGACTTAAGGAGGCAGAGATGGCAAAACCTCTCATCTCGAAAAGGAAAGCGGACGCCCTGGCAAACGGAGTGTTTTTTATTGGTTTGGGTATCTTGCTCTACACAAACATGTGGTGGCCCTGGATACTGATAGCCGTCTGGGTGTTTCTATCGCTGCGTCAGTTCCTCACCGGCAGGCATTGGGATTTCATCCTCTCCACAGTTCTGCTGATCGGCCTGTTTTTAATCAGTTACTTCCACATCGACTGGTCCCTTTTAGCGCCTATTCTCTTTGTCGTTGGTGGGCTCTATATCATGTTCAAGGAGTTTTTCTACGCTGATGACGGAAGCGATGACGAGAAGGTGAAGGAGGGAAAAAGTGACAGCGACGACGCGTGAGGCTGCTAAAACTTTAATCCATGTCGGATTTCGACGCGGATCCCATGCCGAAGAAATTCTGCTACTGCTTAGACAACTCTCCCCAGCAGAATTCCGTTGGTTTGAAGATCGGTCCGGAGTTGAGACAGCAACTGACGTCTCTGCCAAGACAAAAGAAGAGGCGATTGAAAACGCTCGCAAGGTCTTTAAGCTAGCCTCTTTCAGGACCCTGAAATGCGGGTTTCGTTACACCCTTCCCGAAAGAGACGAGCACGGAATGAACGCTCTCTTTTTTCAGATGAAAGCATCTCTCCTAAGTCCTAATGGCATCTATTTCGATGAAGAAATGGGCCACAACTGTTTTGTGCAGAATATGTCGCTCGAAGCGAAAAAGCTGCTCACTCAATTAAATAAAGAAAACCGCCTCTAAATACACTGTCCAAAATACAGTGATCAATATCTTGGTTCCTAACCGATGACATCATCTGCACAAGACGCACAGCAACACGCACCAAGGCTAGAGCACCACCTTGACAGCCAGGCTCCCCCGAAGGAATCTGACATCCTCTTCCGAATCGGTCATTATCAGGTCCTGAGCACTATTGGGAAAGGGGGAATGGGGGTTGTATATCTAGCCTACGATCCAAGCTGCGGAAGACGTATTGCGATCAAAAAAATCCGAAAGGACCTGCAGGATATCAAGCAAATCCATGCCAGGTTTTTGAAAGAAGCAACGATTGCCTCGCAACTGACCCACCCGTCTATTATCCCGATCTATTCGATCTACTCTGATGGGAAAGACATCTACTACACGATGCCCTACATCCAGGGAGAGACGTTAAAGGAAATCCTGAAAAAGGCGCGCCTGAAAAAAAACGTCAGCCACAAAAACCGGGAGGGCTCCGTCTCTTCAATACCTTCCCTGATTCGCGTTCTGATCAGCATAGCGCAAGCGATCGCGTACGCTCACTCTCATCAGGTTCTGCACAGAGATATAAAGCCAGAAAACATCATTATCGGACATTTTGGCGAAGTCATGATTCTGGATTGGGGACTCGCCACCATTATTGGGAAAGCGACTGAAGACCTGACGGAGAAAACCGTGGCCGACAGGGCTCCAGGAATCACCAAAGCAGGTAAAGTTGCAGGAACAATAAACTACATGGCTCCGGAAAGGGCCATAGGAAAGCACTCCTCTCAGGAAACGGACATCTACTCTCTGGGAGTCATCCTCTATCAGATGCTGACCTTGAAGCTGCCCTTCAGACGCACCTCTCTTAAGGAATACAAAGAGAAGATGCAATATGAGATCATCATCGATCCCCAAGAGGCCGCACCTTATAGGGATATCCCGCGCCTACTTTCCCGGATAGCACTTAAATGCCTCGAGAAGAACCCAAGAAAACGCTATCAGAAAGTCGACGAGCTGATCCATGACCTGGAAAACTACATAGAGGGTAGAGCGGAGTGGACCCTCAGCGCATCGCTAAATACCAAGAACAGGGATGACTGGGAGTTTCAAGAGAATGTCTTTCTTGCCGAACATGTCGCCGTCACAACAGCAGCGGAAGTATCTGATTGGATGAATCTGATGATTTCCAAAACCTCCTTTGCCGGCAACGTGCGCGTTGAAGCTGAGGTGCGACTTGGATCATCAAGCCACGGAATCGGATTCTTGCTTTCTGTGCCGGAGCCCTCTGAGCGCCGCCACTTGAACGATGGCTTCTGCCTATGGCTGGGATCTGTTCTCAACAGGTCGACAAAGCTTTTGCGTTCCACGGTTGAAGTCATCCATGCGACAGACATCATCCTCAAGCGTCACCTCTGGTACAAGCTGAGGATCGACAAAATCGATCATAACATCCATTTCTACTTAAACGACAAGCTCCTTTTAAGCTATATCGGTCATATTCCGCTCGTGGGTACGCATATCGGAATCGTCTCAAGAGATGCCGAATACGACATTAAAAACCTCTTCGTTTATACTTCTGGCCAAAACGTCATGGTTACATGCCTTGCCGTCCCCGATGCGTTTTTAGCCCACAAACAATACCAAAGTGCTCTCGCTGAGTATCGCCGCATCGGTTACTCCTTTCCGGGAAGACAAGAGGGAAGGGAGGCCATGTTCCGCGCTGGAATCACCCTGCTTGAGGAAGCTAAAAGCACCGTGCCGGAGATGCGGGAGATAACATTTGACTTAAGCCTTCGTGAATTCGAGAAACTGCACGACACTCCTGGAGCACCCCTGGAGTACCTTGGAAAAGCTTTAGTATATCAAACCCTTGACGACAACGATGAAGAGATCAAATGCTTTGAACTCGCCTTTAGAAGGTATTCCGGCCACCCTCTGCTTCCTGTCTTAAATGAGCAGCTGATCTACCGTATGCACGAAGCTTCCCGCTACCAGAGGAAAGCCACATACGAATTCATCTTACTGACCTTGAGATTCGTTCCCAATATCCTGAAGAACAACAATGCCCTCAAGCTTTTCCACAGCCTTGAAAAACATTGGGAGCCCCTCCAATACACTCTCCCGCTCCCCAAAAAAATCGATACGGCCGTCTGGACGCTCAACTTCTCCTCGCTGATCGCTTTTTGGCTTGGCAAAGATCATATCCTCGAAGAAATAGCTAAAGAAGCCGGAGCTAAACAACCGGCTTCCCCGCCGCAGCTCTTGTTCAACACCTGCATATTGATGCTGTGCAACGGTAACTACACGTCCTTAAAATCCCTGCTGGAATCGTATCCTGCTTCACATGACAGGGATCTCTGTCTTAAGGCGGCAACCCTGATGGAGAAGGGTGCATTCTCTCAGGTAATGAAATTGATCGACCTAAAAAGTGCCAGAAGATTGACGCGCTCTTTGAGAATCGGACTGATAGCGCTCGACAAATTGCTTCTTATGGAAGAGAACGACCTTGTCATCGAAGAGTGCGATGCCATTCTGCGCGAGTGTCGATGGCAAGATGCCATCTTGCTTGATGAAAGAAAGATCTGGGCCCTTTTACAGAAAAAAAGCTACCGCGAAGCGGGGGAAGTCTTCAAAAAATACCCCCTGGATTACCTGGGAAAAGAGGAGTGTCCCCTCTTTAGCTTGTATGGCTGCTGGCTTAGCGCTGTGGAAGAAGAGGAAATAGCTTATATCCATTTTTCAGGGACATTGGAACACCCCTTCCCCAAATCATGGACACTTCTCGGGCATTACTTGGGAGAGAGAAAAACGGATCAGGATATTTGGCTATCACGCGCCTTCTCGTATGAGAAAAAACAGCTGTATCGCCAACTTGCCCTCTACTATCGTTGCACCGATGATACGATCCGGGAACAAAAGTACCTCTCTCTCTACAGGCAAGCGGAGGGGTAGGGGTGGCATCACCTGTACCGCAAGCTAAGATTTCAACGCCAAGAGTCCCCTGCGTCGTAACTGATCCAATCTCTTGCGCCTGGCTAAATGGGGATCGGGTAGATAGCCTATTTGATCCATAAGACACCGTATCTCTCGTGCCATAAAGTCGAAACGAGCGCCGTCCATTACCGAAATGAAGCCATGCTTCAAATGGTTCATGAGCCCGAGCATTCCCTTCTCCTTCAGCTTAAGTAAAAGAGCGGGCAAGTAGACGATACCGGACTCCCAGAATTCATGCTGGGTCAAGGACTTGGCGACACGTTTACCCTTTTCGAAGATCCAGGTTGTTCGTGAAGCGCCCATCGGCAAGTGAAAAAATGTCATGACGGCAGTTTGCCAGGTCACCGGAAGAAGCTTGATCATACTGAAAATATGGGCCACAAAACTGGTGGGTTCAGTATCTAGGAGGTGGATTTTAAACATTTCAGGGACCTGATCATGCCCCATAACTTGAGTCAAAAGATCGTGCACCCATTTGGCGCAGTTATCCGACTCAATTTGATACACAAAGTTCAACTCCATGCCTTTAACCATGTCTTTCCTGATCAGATCCATCATGCGCTCCGCCTGCGCTTCGTTCATGACAAAGGGTTGGTAGGCTCTCGCACGGTGCAGATAGAAAATATTTTCGTCCGGAAAGGAAATAGTAGCATGCAGGTTGTGGCAGAACATGGACATGGCCTCTAAGAAAGAGGAGGGAAACACGGTCGCGAATTTTCCGAAATCCACAATGTTGTAATTTCCGTCGCCCATTGGAATCGCCAGTTCAAGGAATGCGTGAGTATTTTCGTAATCCAAAGTCTTCGTAAGCGATGTCGCAGTCGCTGCCGCACACCACTGACCGTCTTTTAGCTCGACCTCATACCGCTCTTCGGCCTCCCTCCTGGAAATGATTTCAAAAGTAGGAAGCAGCAGCCACCACTTGGGATGGGAAATGTTAATCAAATCATAATCTTGTCTCAGAGGATTCCAGCGTCCCCATTTGTGGACGTTCCAGTTAGTGACACCTTCCGCCAGATACTCCAGGTCGCCGACACGCACATTCTTGTTACGAAAAATCTCAAAAGCTTCCCCTACTGTAAGAGTGAAGTTCGAAGCGAGCTCTACGCGCGTGTCGTCTTCAAGGACATTGACGGCCTTTCCATCGAAGGGCATGGTAACGATTTTTTGAAGCAGGCCATCGGGACGGCGTTTAAATTCGATTTTCAACTTACTTCCCAAGCGTCCTATGCGGCTTGCGAGATTGCAGTCAATCAGCCTTTGGGCCAGCTTAGGAAACTCTATGTAGACGGCAGGATCGACTTTGTCCCGTATGGAAAAACGAGCCCACTCGTTAAAAAGCTCCTCCTCCTCAAGCATTAAGTCTACATACAAGGGGTAGCAGCTTGTTGTCTGGATGGCCATCAAATCGCTTGGGTCTAAATTCTGGCTCTCGATGGACTTCTCAAGCTTTTTCCACTCCGACACCCTTACCCGGAGCCTGTTGCAAAGCTTCAAGGAGACCAAAGAGTTACGTCTTTTTAATCGGTAAGTCAAGCCGATCGCCGCTCGTTTAAGACTCACAAAACTTCTCTTCATGTCCTCATCCGAAGGATCGTTTTCCTGGACCCAAGTTTTCACTTGGGCCAAAAGGTCATGAAAGCTCTCCGTCACGGAAGCGCTTGATGTTTCGGCAAATAGAAGAGGCTCCTTCTCCGAGAGCGCAAGTTCTCTCTCGAGAGATACGATAGTGGATCGAATTTGTTTTTTTGAGGGGAGAAAGAGGGTCGAGTAGCCCGCAACGAGACGCTTAAAAAAAACGTTCTCTTTCCACGGGGGAAAGTTTTTCCACACTTTTCCCCACGCCTCTGTCACGTTATCCAGCAAAGCATTGAATCTCATAGCATGCCCCCTGTGATCCCCTCTTAGCTTTATTATACAGTAAAATTAAAATTTACACCCGTAAAACAAGCGCATTTTCTCGGGCGAAAACGGCAATATTTTCCCCTCTACAAGTACTCCTGGATAGAAGCACAATTAATGCCAAAATGTAAGACATTGTAAAACTGTGATTTAAGAGTCAATTTCAGTCATCTCTCCCCATTCGATTATCGATAATTTGGGAGCTGTTAAAATTTGCGGAATGAAGGTATAGTGTGTACCGAAAGTATCTTGAAATTTGGGATTACAGCTTTGAGCTTACTCCGGGATTGAAAGGTCGCCAGTCACCTCATGCTTCTAATATTAGGTGACTTGCAATCTTTCAATCGTGGGAGGCTTTCTCTTTGCTAAAAAATACATTTCGAGACACCTTCGGTGTAAAATCGCAAACGTCATTTCCGCTTATTTAACACAATTACAGCTCCAGAGGACTACATGACTGCAGATCAAGGGCTTAACGAAAACGAAATCCCTAAAGCCTACTCAGCCAAAGATGTAGAGCAAAAATGGCTTGAATTTTGGCATGACAACAATCTTTTCAGGGCGTCGGCCGACTCCGCCAAGCCTGCTTATACCGTCAGCATCCCCCCGCCCAACGTGACAGGTTCCCTCCATATGGGACACGCGCTTGGTGTCACGCTGCAAGACACGCTAGTGCGCTGGAAAAGGATGCTTGGGTATGAAGCGCTTTACGTCCCGGGCACAGACCATGCCGGCATAGCCACTCAGACGGCCATCGAACGACATCTGATCAAAACGCAGGGTAAAACGCGCAAAGAGTTTTCACGCGAGGATTTTTTAAAATATGTGTTTAGCTGGAAAGACGAGTATGAAGCGAGGATTCTAAACCAGCTGAAAAAAGTGGGCGCGTCTCTGGATTTTTCACGTTTGCGCTTTACCATGGACGAAGGCTGCTCGAAAGCTGTCCGCACAATTTTCAAAAAAATGTATGACGATGGACTGATCTACCGCGGCGACTACCTGGTCAACTGGGATCCGGTGACGCAGACAGCCATTGCCGATGATGAAGTCGAGTATGAAGACCGCTCTTCTTTCCTCTGGCATTTCAAATACCCCATGGAAGACGGAAGTGGATTTGTTGAAATCGCGACAACCAGGCCTGAAACGATGCTCGGTGACGTCGCAATCGCCGTCAGCCCCAAAGACGAGCGCTACAAGGCAATGGTGGGTAAAAGGGCACTCCTTCCATTCTTAAACCGCCCGCTGCCGATTGTCAACGACAGGCGCATCGACCCCGAATTCGGAACGGGGATGGTCAAGATCACGCCGGCACACGATCCAAACGACTACCAGATCGGCCTGGATCTTAATCTACCGATGATCAACATCATGACACCTGATGGGCGCATCAATGAAAATGGCGGCTCGTTTCAGGGAATGACGATGGCCGAAGCCAGGGCAGCGATTATCCGGGAGATGAAAGCGCTCGGACTTCTGATCAAAGAAGAGCCTCATAACCATCGCGTGGGGGTTTCCTATCGCTCCAAAGCCGTCATCGAACCTTATCTTTCCAAGCAGTGGTTCGTCCGCATGAGCGGCTTCAAAGACGAGCTCAGGGCAGCTGTTGAGACCAAGGAGGTCAGACTAATCCCCGATAATTGGGCTAACACCTACTTCCACTGGATTGATAACTTAAGAGACTGGTGCATCAGCAGGCAGCTATGGTGGGGCCATCGCATCCCGGTGTGGTATCACAAAAACGACCCTGACAAGGTCATATGCCATGATGGCGAGGGCGTTCCTGAAGAAGTCATGAAGGCTCCCGACGAGTGGATCCAGGAAGAAGATGTGCTAGACACCTGGTTCTCCTCCGGTCTTTGGCCCTTTTCCATCCTGGGCTGGCCTGAAAAAACTCAGGATCTAAAAAAATTCTATCCCAATTCGGTGCTCCTCACAGGTCACGACATCCTCTTTTTCTGGGTTGCGCGTATGATTCTCATGGGCAAGTACGCAATGGATAAATTTCCCTTCCCGGAGGTTGTCCTGCATGGCCTGATCTATGGAAAATCCTATTGGAGAAACAATCCTGAAGGTGGAATCACCTACTGTAACGACCTCGAGCGCGTCGACTTTGACATGGGCAAACCCCTACCTAAAGAGGTGCAGAGCAAATGGGAGAAGATGTCCAAGACCAAAGGAAATGTGATCGATCCTCTCGAGATCATCGAACTCTATGGCACAGACGCGATGCGTATGGCTTTAGCATCCAGCGCCACACAGTCGCGAGAGATCGACTTGGATCGCAGGCGCTTTGAGGAGTTCAAAAATTTTGCCAATAAAGTGTGGAATGGCGCGCGGTTTGTTTTCATGAATCTTGGAGGGGAGAACCCTCTTACGAAGGAGGAGTTCCAAAAGGGGCTTGACGAGTCGCTCCTTTCTCTGGAAGATCGTTGGATACTATCCACGCTAAGCCGCACTGTCGCCGAGGTCAACAACAAGCTTGAGAACTACCTCTTCGACCAAGCGGCCCTGCAAGCTTATGACTTCTTCTGGCAAGAATTCTGCTCCTATTTCGTAGAGATCGCCAAACCCTTCCTCTTCGGTAAGCAAGGAACGCAGCAGCAGAGAAAGAACAAGCAAAAACTGCTCGCTATCGTCCTTTGCCAGTCGATCAGGCTTCTGCATCCGATGGCCCCTTTCATCACGGAAGAGCTTTTCCAGCTGCTGAAAGGCAAGATCGGCGGCGGCGACGTGACTGAAGGGATCGATCCCTACACCAAAGACGCCCTGCAAGCTCTTCAGGCAAAGGCTGCAGCCGTCGCTCCATACCCGAGCGTTTTGAGGAAAGAGGATCAAAGTAAAGAGATCGATCTTGCCTTCGACTTGGTCGGCAAAGTTGTTTACTCCATCAGGAACTTACGCGGTGAAATGCAGGTTCCGCCGGGCGAAGAGACCGAAGTCCATATCATCGGACACCCCTCAGACAGTGCGATGGAATCGATTCAACAAAACGACACCATCATCAAAGCGTTAGTCAAGGTCAAGAGCGTTAATTTCCACACTGAGGAGCCCAAACTCAACTTCTCCTCTCATCAGACAGTGGAAGGGTTGAAGATCATGATACCGCTTCCCCAGACCCTGATCAAACAGGAGAAGGCACGCCTAGCCAAAGAGGAAAACAGGCTGCAGTATCAACTTGATAAGTTAAGCAAGCAGCTCTCCAGCGAAGAGTTTGTCGCTAAAGCTCCTCAAGAGCTCGTCGCAAAACAGCGGGGAGATATGGAAAAGGCTGATAGGGATCTGGCTGAAGTGCGCCGGAAGATTGTGGAAATAGACAACTGCCTCGCTTAAGATACGAGGTCAAATAAACCCGGCCGGAGGTTTCCGGCCGGGCACGTTGAATTAGGAATTTTCCGTGATCGTGCGTTCGATCCATCTTTTTTGCTCGGATGTCGCATAAGGCGAGAATGCGACAATTTTCCCCCTCTCATCGAAGAAGCATACCCCTTTTTTCAGCAGCATGAAGCTTTTCACATCGATTGTTTCGATCGCCGTTTTTTCAAAGGAAGTGATCGCTGTAGCAAAAAGCGTTCTGCGAGTCAATTCAGGCATTTTCTCGAGCGGAGCTTTGAAAGCATCGGAAGGGATGTTGTAAAACTTGTAGCTTCCCAAAAATCCGTTATGACGAAGCATCTCTCCCTCAAACCCCGAACCGCCTTCTGAGGCCGGAAGAGCCCCCTCTTCCAGGTCGACGGCAACTTTTCCCATATCAAAATAGCTGGCCATCTTCTCAAAATAGTAACGATCAAGCGTTCTCAGTAGTTGCTGGCTATCTTCTTTCGTGATGCTCATCTCTTTCAAGATGGCCAGCGCTTTCTGGTTGACCCGATCCGCTTTCAAATTATTCTTGAAGAAGGTGTTAATACTACGCTCCTTCAACTTTTCTAAGCTGCCGATCTGATAGGGCGCTCCAGCGAACGGAGGCATGATACCGCCATCTTCTTTCTTAAGTTTTGTCAAGACATTCAGCATCTTCACAAACACCTGATACCGATAGAACCACGAGAAAGAACCGATGTAGCCTTTGGATATGGCTCCCTTCGATTTAAAGATAGCATTTCCATCCCCATTCTTGCGGTGGAATGGCTTCATCCGCTTACCCTGTAATCCTCTTGTCGCCGCGTCAATCCAGATACCTCCGTGATCACGATAGGCAAATCCGCGGGGGGTCAAGTCTGGATTCAGCACCATGCAAAGGTTCTGTGAGTGGGGCTCGAGTGTCATTCCTTCTTGGAAAGTAACGGCTTCAATGGCGTCGATATACCCTTTGATTAAAAACTTCTCCACGAAATCAGCCGATGAGGTGGCTTTTCCAGCGTTGATGGTCGCCTCCATCACCTGGTAGATCAGAGGAAGTTGCGAGTACTCGTTACGGTCTTGCGCCATTTGCGTGACGAGGGCATTTTCCGGTTTAAGTTTCTCCGCGGACATCAATGCAGCCATGCTGACGATGCGGCATTTACCCTCCAGCAACTCTTTAGGAAACTCCCGGATAATCACCCCGGAGGCTTTGACTGCCTGAGAATCTGTTCCCTTCGGTGGGTAGCACTCAAGTCCTGTCAGAGCCATGCCGAGTGACTCCGGGAATATTACAAGCTCGCTAGCTTCGCTAGCCCAGCGCAGTGAACCATCAAATTTTCTCTTCTCCATGCCATCGAATGCCATCTGGCTCTGGACACTACGCTCCACTTCACTGATGGAAAGCCATCTGTCCGACCCCAGGACTTCTCCCCCGACACCCACTTTAACGATGAAAGGTATGCTGTCTTTAGCAGGGAGCAACTCACCATTTTTACCCACCTCTACCCTGCGGATTGCGAGGGAGCGGTAAGAGGATGTTGGTGTGGCGACGTACTCGGAATCCTCTGCTGACACATACCGAATACCCTCTTCTTGGTGCAGCGACCTGAAATGGTCGTACGCTTCAGGATGGACAAAAAAACGATACCCTTCATCGGCATTAACTTCCTTACACGCATCGCCGCTTAGACAAGGCGCCTGGATAAGGCTCATTTTCTCCTTCGGGATGATAAAGTAGCCCATCTTCATCTGAAACCCGCCATGCTCTGATCCGTTGACGACCGACTCCGGATTAAATACTGGGTTCATATCAGTTGAAAACTTTGCCGTGTGCCACGTAAGACCTTCACCTTCGGCATCGAGGCCTTTCACATGCAACAGGTGTTCTGTGTGAAGATGCTCTGCTACCTGGGGATAGTCACTGAGCCACGTAGGATTAAAGGGACTGATTCTAACGTCGCCGTAATCATTATCACGTTTAGCGACAACCTCTTCGGTGCGGGCAATCCGCGAAGAGGTGCTTGCAACGTCTGATAATGCATGAGCGCTAACGAGGGTTATTTTTGGACTGTCTTTGGATTCCAGCCACGTCAGACTCCTGGGAGAGATTTGAGGAGAGTTTTCCAAGGCAGAGTAGTAATTTGTTCCATGGGATTCAAAAATTTCGATCGATTCGCTGCTCTCGTCATCGCTATCTAGCAAGCGAACATCTCTGCCGTTCCAGTCAGAATCACAGCATTTAAAACACGCGGGCATGCAGGACTGGAGAGCTGTAAAAAATGCCGTAAAACAACCAGGAGTATTATTCATATTACCTACCATAAAAAAAATAAATTACGATTATAGTACACCTGGGATGTTAAGTGCGTATTAAGATACAATAAAAACTATCTTTACTTATTAAGACAAAGAAGATATTCTAATTAGTTATAGTAAAATACGGTTGACACCGCAATTTTCCACGAAAAGAAGAGGATCTTAAACTCATGAATGTTCAGGGTAGCCCAGCTTCGGACGCAAGTAGCGTACCTTTAAGTTTCATTAAAGAGGAGGCGAAAACCAGGTCTCCCGCCGAACTTCCCATCCTCTTCATCCACGGCGCCGAGAGCTCCAAAGAGACTTGGACGGGCCCCATCAATGCACTCAAAGATCGCCACACCATCTATGCCATCGATCTCAGGGGGCACGGAGAGACGCCAATTGGCGACGCGAAGGAGTTCTCTCTTCAAAATTTAGTCAACGATGTACGTAACTTTGTCCATCAAGAACACTTAAATCGATTTATTTTAGTTGCCCATTCCATGGGTACAAGGATAGCGACCGCCTTCGCGGCGGACTACCCCGAATTTGTCGCCGGCTATGTGATCGAAGACATGGAAATGCTGCCCCGGGAGAAGGAAATTGTATCGGAAGAGGAACTGCACGCCCTCTCGATTTTTAAACAGCGTCACCCCACCATAAAGTCCGCAGCCGAAGAGCTCGAAAGGTATGGCTACAGCAGAGCTAAAATCGATTCGTGGATAAGGCAAAATCGCATTGTCGAGACACCCCATGGCGTGCACATCGGCATCAATCCTTGGGTTACGCTGCTCGCCAAGAACAACATTTCAGCCTCCATTGAACCTATGGAGAAGATGAAAAAACTGGCGGAATCTAAAATTCCTGTACTTCTGATGAAAGCTGAAGCAGACTCTTCAGTGTCGCCAGAAGGCCTCCAGCGGATGAAAAACGCCTACCCGGAAATGGAGGTCTGCATCATCCCGAATGCGACACACAGCATCCATAAAGCAGACCTTGACGCTTTCCTCTACCAGCTCCATGGTTTCATCGACACGCTGGAGAGAAGTCAATAAACTCCGCGTCCCCACTTACGCCAGCCGAAGGCCTGCCCCGGAAAAATCATGGGAGATCTTGGCTTTTACATGTCGCTAGCGTGAATCGTAGAGAGTGTCCACAACCAAATCCTATGATTTGAGTTTGTGGGCAGCCTCAAAACAAACGACAACAAATTCCTTAAAGAAAATCAAATTCTTGGCGCCGGGATCTTGTATCTTTAATCGAAAAATGTTCATAATGGAGATGGAGGTTCGCCATGAAAGCCAGTCCCCCTTGTGTAGAAATCAAAAGCCAAAAAGCAAAGGGCGTTCGCTTTCCCAAAACCGAAGAGAGTCAATTCTACGATGAATTGAAAAAGCGCGTCGACAGCCACTTTAAGCGTTTTGGCATATCCCCTAAAGGAGATATGCTATTGTCTCTCAAGATTTTAGCGATCACCTTGGTCTATGCTGTCTCCTACGGTTTGATCTTGAGCGACAGCTTTGGCCTATGGGGTTTGATCACTCTGTTCAGCATTCTCGGAATCACCAAAGGTCTGATAGGATTCAATGTCGTGCACGACGCTTTGCACGGCGCTCTCACCAAGAATCAGAAAATCAACCGTTTACTGGGCTATTGGTTCGATTTAAACGGCACAAGTTCACTTGTGTGGAAAGTCGCTCACAACACCGTCCACCACACCTATACCAATATCCCCGGCTATGACGATGACATCGACAAGGCGATCTGGCTCAGGCTATCGCCCAAAGATAAGATCTATTGGTTTCACAAGTACCAGTGCTATTATGCGCCTTTCCTCTATGCCCTAATTAGCCTTAACTGGGTGTTTTACTCCGATTTTGCCTGGTTTTACCGCGAATGGAAGCAGAATAAGGTTTCCACAAGCGATCTGAGCATCTTTCTCGCTCTCAAATTTACTAACATTTTTCTCTTCCTGGCACTCCCCCTGATGCTGCTGTCAAACCCTTGGTGGCAGATCGTACTGGCATTCACCAGTATGCATGTCGCCGGCGGCCTGCTGATCGCCGTCGTGTTCCAGCTCGCACACATTGTGCGGGGTGTTCATTATCTTGAGCCTACAGAGGGTGGGCAGATGAAGTTCGACTGGGTTATGCACGAGATGATGACAACCTCCAACTTCGGTGTTAACAACCGGCTCCTTACCGCCCTTGTGGGAGGGTTGAACTACCAAATCGAGCATCACCTCTTTCCCCATATCAGCCACATTCATTATCCTGATATCTCGAAAATTCTCAAGGATCTGTGCCGGGAACGCTCGGTTACCTATAACGAGCACGCCTCCTTTGCAGAAGCCCTGAAGTCACACTTCAATGCCCTCAAAATCTTGGGAAGCACGAAAGACTGCTTTAAGCTATAGCCCTTAGGCATGCCTAAAATGACGGCGATCTATACCGCCCCTTAAAATTGGGGGTTTCCCAGCACATTTTCCGGATGATCTGATCTATTCATCGACGACAAGCCCCGACGCCTTATTTCACAAAGGCTTCTTGGAGTCGCTCAGGAAAACCGGATCGCGTTCGATGGAAAGCCCTAAAGCTTCCTTCGCGTCGGCCATGATAAAAAAAGTACCTGCAATGAGCAGTGGGATTTGATCGTTTGTAGAGGCCGATGCGGCCAGGTTAACGGCGCTCTTGACCGAATCACACTGAACAATCCGGTTTTTATCCATACCCAGAAAAAGGAGTATGTCTTCCAGATATTCCGTTGCTGTCCCCTCTCTGGATCCCGTTGCGCGCACAAGATAGATCTCTTCCACATGGGCGACAGTAGCCGAGAGGCAAGCGTGATGATCTTTATCCTTGCCCATGCCGAGCACAAGACGCCACTTCTTTTTGCCAAACAGACTATTTAAACTGTTGAAGAGGGAGGCAAAGCCGCCAGGGTTATGGGCGACATCGAGCACAACCGGAGTGCTCAGGCCGGGCAGGGAAACGCTCTCTAGGCGGCAGGAAGGACGTTTCGCAAGACCGGCGGCGACAGCACTCTCAGATAGATGCAGGAGAGTCAAAGCCTCCAGCGCCACACGCCTGTTTTCTTCATCATAGGAGCTAAACTTGCCCTGCACTCTGATACAAAGAGCATTTCTCTCTCGGGCGACATCTTCCACGAGGCCCGGTACAGTCGGGCCTAAGACCACAGGAACCCTTTCCTTGATGATGCCCGCTTTTTCTAGGGAAATCTCTTCAAGCGTTCCCCCCAGCCACTCGGTGTGATCCAAACTGACGGAGGTTATAATGGACAATGCCGGCACGATCACGTTGGTCGCGTCAAGGCGGCCGCCGATTCCTGTCTCGATGACGGCCCATTCAACTCCCTTTTCCTTGAAGTACAGGAAAGCCATCAGCGTGGTGAGTTCAAAAAAAGTACACTGGGGACCGGCCTTCATTGCCTTAGGCAAAAGCCTGGTAACCTCCTCTTCGGTAATTTTCACTCCCTGGCAGAGAACTCGTTCTCTGAAAGTGCCGATGTGGGGGGATGTGTAGAGCCCGACAAGCGAGCCGTCGTGGGAGAGCGCTTCAGCGATTTTAAGCGACACCGAACCTTTACCATTGGTCCCTGCGACATGGATGGCGCGAAAGGCCTTTTCCGGATTACCAAGAGCTTTGAGGGCTGCCTGCATTCTGCTCAGTCCTAAAACCATGGCCTTTTTAACGTTCACCGAAAAGAGCTGTTCGATCAGCTCAGCGTATCTTATTGTGTGCATAACGTTCGGCAATTCTCTTGAATGACTCTTCCGGCGTATAGGAGGCCCCCAGTGCTATCTGAGGCTTTACCTCTCCATGGAAATCGGATCCACCGGTGATGATCCATCGTTTGTTTCGGGCGATATCCAGCCACTTCTGGCAATGACCAAGGGGAAAATTGGCGTAATAGGCTTCTATGCCTTCAAAATCCATCAAGAGGATATCCCGGAGGACACGGCTCTCTTTGACAAGATGAGGATGGGCTATCACGGGAATGGCGTTGGCTCTTTTAATTATCGACACGGTTTCCTCTGTGCCGATGGCGTGCGACTTAACAAAACACCTCTTGCCGTCGCCGATATACTTTTCAAAAGCTTCCTTCGGTTCCTTGATGACTCCAAGACCCAGCATAGCCATTGCCAGGTGCGGCCTTCCGGGCATTTTGGCGTGCTCCAATATCTTCTCAATGCCAACATCGATCCCCTCTTTTAAAAGAAGATGTGCCATCTGCCGAATCCGCTCTTCGCGTCTTATCTTATGCGTTCTGGAGAGCTCAAGAATGCCCTCATCTGACGGCGAAAATCCATACGCCAGCACATGAACGCTTACACCCAGATGATTGGTGGTGAACTCAGCTCCTGTTATCAATTCGATCTTGGACTCATGCAGGGAAGAGTCGATGCTGTGATAGGCTTCAATCGAGTCATGGTCTGTGATCGACAACCCCTTGAGTCCTTTAGATATTGCCAATTCAATCAACTGTTCCGGAGATAAAGTGCCGTCAGAACATGTGCTGTGGCAATGCAGATCCGCTCGAAAATCACTCTCAGGCATCTTCCTCCCCGGAAGAGATGAAACACACTTCGACTTCAAGATCGATGCTCTCTTTCTCCTTCACTGTTTTTTTAATCAACTCGATCAGGGATCGGATGTCATCTGCTTTAGCATCGCTCTTGTTGATCAAGAAATTGGCGTGAAGATGGGACACTTCAGCTCCCCCGACCCGCGCTCCCTTAAGCCCGCACTTCTCGATCAGCGCGCCGGCAAAGTTACCCTCCGGATTTCTGAAGGCACAGCCGCACGACTTCTCGCCATAAGGCTGCGTCTTAGTACGGTGCTGCACGATAGCGATCTGCTTGGATCTCGCTTCCAAATTGGGTGTGAGGCTGAAGGTTGCCGAAAGGATGACCCCTTTCATCTTCTGGAACATGGATTTTCTGTAGGAAAAACTCAACTCATCGCGCCGATAGCGCCTTACATTTCCATCGGGATCCATGTAATCGACCGACTCGAGGGTATCTTTGGTCTCTTTTCCCGATGCACCGGCATTCATATAGACGGCTCCGCCGACAGTAGCCGGAATCCCTGACGCAAACTCAAGTCCGGCATAGTGCAGCCTGGCTGTCTTTACTCCGAGCAACGAGAAACTGGTTCCTCCCCCCACATGGAATACTCCTTCGCCCAAATCATGGAAAAAATCGATTTTGTTCAAGATCACAAGACCTTTGTATCCCTTATCATGAAAGAGGCAGTTCGACCCTTTTCCGATCACTAGAAAGGGCACATTGTGCGCTTTGGCAAAAGCTAAAGCCTCCCGCATCTCCTCTTCGGACTCAGCCTTGGTAAAAAACTTGGCAGGGCCTCCAAGACCCATGGTCGAATAGGCACTCAGCGATACATTTTCCTCGATCTTGATCATCGGTCATCCATTGGTGTTTTCCGGCTCGGGCAACTGGTCGATTGCCTCTTTCACAGCTTCTTGGTCGACAGCTTCGCCCTGCATCCCCTTCATCAAAGCATCTAAGATAGCATTGATGAATTTGGAAGCTTCTTTAGTGGCAAATTTATTGGAGAGCCTGATTGCCTCGGCGATTGAAACTAAAGGAGGAATTTCGGGATGATGCCTAAGCTCATACACACCGAGCCTTAAGATATTTCTCTCAGCTCTTTGAATTCTCTCCAGACTATAGGATTTGGCGACGGCTCCAATCAGTCCATCCAACTCTTCTCTGGCATCAAAGACCGCTTTGGCGGAAAGGTATGCCTCTTTAGCATACTTTTTGGTGATCTTAAGCTCCCCCATCATCAGCTGCACGATCTCATCCTCTGCTGCATGTCCCATATCCAGGCAAAACAGGATCTGAAATACCGCTTCCCGCATTTTGTTTTGTGGTAATGCCACTGAACCCTCTCCTCTTTTCGTTGTACCTAAAGTGTCTCAGTAGTGGGATACTCTAGGTTTAAAATCGTCTGATTTCAGCTTGTAGACTGTCTCTATACCGAAATTCTCTCAAAAATTGGTTTTTGGCAAAGAGAAAGCTCTTAAATCAAACAAATACAAGTCATTTACCATTAAAACATAAGCAAAGTGCACTCTTTTGATTCTGTGCGATTTCCTAGCGAGCCTGTCTTAAAACTCACATGCCAAATTTTGAAATACTTTCGGCATAGCACGCCCAGTCTTCAAATGCTGATTTCGCCCCGAAAGTGTACCATTCTCGGGAATAGGATTCCATAGCAGATCTTTTCAGCGCTGCACATCAAATTAACTTTTAAATATTTATACATCGATTCATTTTCAATGCCATCCCTTCTTTCCATCATTGATGATTAAAGTTATAATTTTGCTTTACGGAGGTGAACATTATGCTATTTGACCTGGAGATGATGAAGGCGTTCTATAAAGCGCTCCCCACCAAGATAAAGCAAGTTAGGGAGGTTGCAAAGCGACCGCTGACTCTTACGGAGAAGATTCTTTACACCCATTTTTCCCACCCGCTGAAAGAGACTGGAAGCAGGGGCAAAAACTACGTCGATTTAAAACCTGACCGGGTGGCTATGCAAGACGCGACGGCGCAGATGGCCATATTGCAGTTCATGAGTTCTGGTATCAATCATGTACAGGCGCCGACGACAGTGCATTGCGATCACCTCATCCAGGCAGAACTGGGTGCCAAACAAGACCTCTCAAGAGCACAGGTGGAGAGCAAGGAAGTTTTCGATTTCCTGCAAAGTGCCTCCTCCAAGTATGGAATCGGCTTTTGGCGTCCCGGAGCCGGCATCATCCACCAGGTTGTTTTGGAAAACTACGCGTTCCCCGGAGGGTTGATGATCGGTACGGACTCACACACCCCAAATGCCGGGGGGTTAGGAATGCTTGCAATCGGAGTCGGCGGTGCCGATGCCGTTGATGTTATGGCGGGACTTCCGTGGGAACTCAAACTGCCGCGCATTATTGGAGTTCACCTGAAAGGAAAACTCTCCGGCTGGGCTTCGGCCAAGGACGTCATATTGAAGCTTGCCGGCATTTTGACCGTCAAAGGCGGAACTGGTTCGATCATTGAATATTTCGGACCCGGTGCCGACTCTATTTCCTGCACCGGCAAAGGAACTATTTGCAACATGGGTGCTGAAATTGGCGCGACAACTTCAGTCTTCCCATGGGATGACAAGATGCTGAGCTACCTGGAGGCAACAGGAAGAAGCGAAGTCGCCAAGATGGCCATGGAGGTTTCAGAGCATTTAAGGCAGGACGACGAAGTGCTGAAAAAGCCCGATTCCTACTACGACCAAATCATAGAAATCGACCTGTCGAAGCTTGAGCCCTACATCAACGGCCCGTACACTCCCGACAAGGCGTGGCCTCTCTCCGAGCTTGCTAAAGCCGTCAAAGAAAACGGATACCCTGAAAAAATTTCCGTCGCTCTGATCGGCTCTTGCACAAACTCAAGTTACGAAGATATCGAAAGGGCCTGTAGTATAGCCCTGCAAGCCAAAGAGCGAGGAGTCAAAGCGGAATCGCCACTGACAATTACACCGGGATCGGAGCAGATCAGGGCAACCATCGAAAGGGATGGCCAGCTAAAAGCTTTGGAAGATATCGGAGGAATGGTCCTTGCCAACGCTTGCGGCCCCTGCATCGGCCAATGGAAACGGCATGATGTCGCCTTCGGAGAGAAAAACTCCATCCTAACTTCCTATAACCGTAACTTTTCCGGAAGAAACGATTCCAACCCCGGTACACACTCGTTTGTTGCCAGCCCCGAAATCGTGATCGCACTCAGCCTCGCCGGAAAGCTCACATTCAACCCCATGACAGACAGCCTGACCAACGCCCAAGGGGAGTCTTTCAAGCTAGAGCCCCCACACGGCAAAGAGCTGCCGGACAAGGGATTTGACTTAGGAGACAGCGGTTATGTGGAACCGGCGAAGGACGGAACATCTGTCTTGGTCTCCATCAGCCCGGAGAGCAAAAGGCTTCAGGCCATCTCCCCCTTCTCTCCTTGGAGCGGCAAAGACTTAAAAGGTCTGAGAGTGCTCGTCAAGGCAGAGGGTAAATGCACAACGGACCATATCTCACCGGCGGGAAAATGGCTTCAGTTCCGGGGACATTTAGACAACATCTCCGATAACATGTTCATCGGCGCCAAAAACCGCTTCCGTGATGAAGTGGGAAAGGGTCTGAACCTTGTCAGCGGAGTGGTAGAGCCCTATTCAAAAATTGCCCGAGACTACAAAAAGGAAGGCATAGGCTGGGTAGCCATCGGCGATGAAAACTACGGCGAAGGATCGTCACGGGAGCACGCCGCCATGGAGCCGAGACATCTCGGCGGCCTCTCAGTGATCGCCAAGAGTTTTGCGAGGATCCACGAATCAAATCTAAAGAAGCAGGGGCTGCTTGCCCTAACATTTGCCGATCCTGCCGATTACGATAAAATCTTGGAAGACGACACCCTCGAGATCACCGGCCTTGAGAGCTTTCAACCCGGAAAGCCACTGACTTTGGTGATCCACCATAAGAGCGGAAAGGAAGAGTCAGTCCAACTGAATCACACCTATAACGAAGCGCAGATCAACTGGTTTAAAGCAGGATCAGCGCTCAATTTGATGCAAAAAGAGTCAAAGAAGAGATAAGGTTCCGAGCAAAAGGGCCGATGTGAACTCATCATTGAATTCACTTCGGCCCGAGCGAACCGAACGGCTATCAAAGAGGCCACTCCCAGTTGGAGAATTCGGGCTTATCGATCCCATGCTCGTGGGCGTAAGAGAGACAATCAATTTGCTGATTGCGGAATTTTTCCTTAGCGTGAGCGCCGGCCACCTGCAGCATCGGCACTTTGTCAATCACATCCATTGCAAGGCTGAAACGATCTATTTGGTTGTTGATCGCAAGCTCAAGCGGCGTGTTGATATTACCCTTTTCCTTATACCCGCGCACATGCATGTTATCATGGTTTGTTCGACGGTAAGACAGGCGGTGGATCAACCAAGGGTATCCGTGGAAATTGATGATGCAGGGCTTGTTTTTAGTAAACAGGCTATCAAAATCGTGATCGGAAAGTCCATGGGGATGCTCCGACGCAGGCTGCATCTTAAAGAGATCGACCACATTGATGAAACGGATCTTCAGATGAGGAAACTCAGCTCTCAGCATGGCCGTTGCTGCCAACGCTTCCATAGTCGGGATGTCTCCGATGCCCACCATCACCACATCCGGTTCTTCGCCTTGGTCGTTGCTGGCAAAGTCCCAGATACCCGCACCCTTGGTGCAGTGCTTAATCGCGAAATCCATATCCATATATTGGTGGTGCAACTGCTTGTCTACCACGATCACATTGACGTAGTTTTCACTCTTGAGGCAGTGGTTGGCCACCGATAAAAGCGAGTTGACGTCGGGTGGCAGGTAGATGCGGGTCACTGAGGCGCTCTTGTTGACAACCACATCGAGAAATCCCGGATCCTGGTGGGTAAAGCCGTTATGATCTTGCCTCCACACCGTCGATGTCACCAAAATATTCAGGGAGGCGATCTTTTGACGCCACCCCAAATGGTTTGCGATATCTAACCATTTGGCATGTTGGTTGAACATCGAGTCCACGACATGGATGAACGCCTCATAGGAGGACAAAAAACCGTGACGCCCCGAGAGCAAATACCCCTCGAGCATTCCCTCCATCGTATGCTCGCTCAGCATCTCGATCACTCGGCCATCTTTGGAGAGCTCTCCCCCATCTTGATCTTCCGGCAAATACTCCTCGATCCAGAATTTCTTACTGACGTCATAGATAGCGTCTAACTTGTTGGAGGTGTTCTCATCAGGACCAAACACGCGGAAACTTGTCATATTCAGCTTCATGATGTCACGCAAAAACACCCCTAGCGGGCGGGTGTTCTCGACCAGGGACTTGCCGGGAGACTCTACGGGAACGGCGTATTTCTTAAAATCGGGCATCTTCAAATCACGCTTGAGCAGGCCGCCATTGGCATGGGGGTTGGCTCCCATACGACGCTCTCCGCGCGGAGAAAGGGGCTTAAGGGCGGGAGAAAATCTCCCCTCATCATCGAAAAGCTCTTCAGGCTTATAGCTCTTCAGCCACTCTTCAAGAAGAGCAAGATGCCTGGAGTTTTTCTTCACTCCCGAAAGCGGCACTTGATGCGAACGCCAGAAACCTTCGACTCTATGCCCATCGATCTCCTGAGGGCAGGTCCAACCTTTGGGCGTTCTAAGGATTATTGCGGGCCAGCGCGGCCGCTCCACCTGTCCGGACTCGCGGGCTGCCTTTTGGCAGTTGCGGATATCTTGATAGGCTTTGTCCATCGTCGCCGCCATCGCCTGGTGCATGGATTCAGGATCTGAGCCTTCGACGAAATAGGGTGTCCAGCCGTACCCTGTGATCAGCGCTTCCAGCTCTTCTTTAGGAATTCGGGAGAGGATTGTCGGGTTGTTGATCTTATAGCCGTTGAGGTGAAGTATCGGCAAAACAGCTCCATCGCGGGCTGGGTTTAAGAACTTATTGATGTGCCAGGAGGTGGCGAGCGGACCGGTTTCTGCCTCGCCATCACCCACCACGGCAGCGACGATTAGATCCTTGTTGTCGAAGGCCGCGCCGGCAGCATGAGAGAGGACATATCCGAGCTCTCCCCCTTCGTGAATTGAACCCGGGGCTTCCGGTGTGCAATGGCTGCCGACCCCACCCGGAAAAGAGAACATCCTAAAGAGGGTCTTCATCCCCTCTTCGTCTTGTGTAACATCGTGGTAGATTTCCGTGTAGGCCCCTTCAAGATACACCGGCGCTAAAACACCGGGAGCTCCGTGACCGGGACCGGCCATGAATATCATGTCCGCATCATGTTTGTTGATGATGCGGTTGCAGTGGGTGTAAATGAACGAGAGCCCGGGGCTCGATCCCCAGTGTCCGAGAAGCCTGTTCTTGATATGCTCCGGTTTTAGGGGCATCTTAAGCAGCGGGTTGTCTTGCAGGTAGATCATTCCCAGCGCCAGATAGTTGCATGCCCTCCAGTAGGCATGGATTTTTTTTGCCTCGTCCGCGCTGAGTGGTGCACCCCCGACTGTTGAGCGGGCTTTACCATACGCGGGACTCTTAGTGATTACTACCGGAGAAACTGCCTGCATAACCATAACTAACCTCTTTTGTTCGCTTCTACGTACAATTATTCTGTTCGCTAAGCAATCTCATAGCAGGTCAGGATTTAAAAAAATACTTTACTTACGCACGAAGTAGTCATCGTTCGTGGCCAAGTAGCCTGGAAGTGGAGGGGGGTTAGGTCAGCTGCCGTTGTTTTAGCCTTGCCGTATTGAATTTGATCCGGTGGCCGATGTAGCTACTAGTGAGTGGGATTTCGATTCCCTCTTTTTCGATAGCGCGGTGATATAGGTAGATTCTGCGGAGTCTGTCCTCTTGATCGAATAAAAGGACATATTCTACCCATCCGTCGCGGAAGTAGTAGGAAATGATTGTTTTTTCCCCGAAGGACTCGACTGAGGTGGCGTGACGGAAGACGGATTCGGCAATTTCCCGCGGCATATAGCGGGATAGACATGTGGTATAACATTGGGATTTACACAAAACCCCTATCAGATCCTCCACAGACAAAAAATTGGAGACCTTCAATCCAAAACATCCAGCTATTTCCTCGGGCAGTGCGACCGGGTGCCAAATTCTAGCAACTAAAGTTGCAAGGCGCGTCCACAATGAATCCATGCTTCTCTCTTTGTATCAAGCTCTCAATGCAGTCTTATGTCAAAAACAGGCGCCCCGCTTTTTTTGCGAATGCGCTGGAATTTTTAGCTTTGCCGAAACGGTCCTGAAATTGGCGGTTCTGCCCTGTTGAAGGCAAACTTCCCCTTTTGAGACCTTGTCGGCATAGGCCTATTTCATACTGGCCGCTAGCCTAATCGGAAAGCTCTTTCAGCCTTGCCGGGTTAGGATCGGTTCGAGGGTCTTGCCTACCACAATAATAAGCCCAGCCTTTTACTTCAACTTGTCGATGCGCTCGCGCTCTTCTCATTCGGCAGGGATGTGAATATGCCGAAGGCGGCTCAACATGTGACATGTTGAGCCGCCTTCGGCACACCCGGCAAATCTTTGTTATATAAACAATCAATTACACCATTATAGCATAAAATTTATTTTTCAACCTAATTTATTAAAAAAAACACTCTAAAAAAAGAAACAACCAAACTGAAGTCAAATAGTTTATTTCACATCAAAAGAGCAGATCGATCCGCGTCCCGTACCCACATGTTCAATTTGGACTGTCTCCATGCACAGGGTTGAGAATATGGGCTTTACCCGCCCTTTTCGCTTGCCATCCCCTTGATGACTTTGGTAGATTCAACCCCTTGTATAAACCGAAAGTGTCGCAAAACGAGTTTTCGGCATTAAGAACTCCCTGGAAGAGAGAGAAGAAAATTTCCTCATGTTTCTAATATTAGGTAATTTATACTATACCTTCCGCGGAGAGCTTTCTCTTTGCCAAAAACCACAATTTGAGACACTTTAGGCATAGATTAAGACAATAAAAAGTCAAAAGCTGAGAGAATATGCTGGCAGTATTTCTGGACATCGAAACCACCGGTCTTGACCCGGCGCGTCATAAAGCCATCGATATTGCGATGCAAGCGGTCGACCTCTCCACTCTACAAAGAAAAGGGCACTACCGGTCGGTGATCAAGCACCCGCAGGAGGTGTGGGAGTTAAGGGATCCATCAAGCACGTTAATTAACGGATTTACCTACACGGATCTGCTAACCGGTAAAGCATCTCCTCACGTAAAAGAGGAAATCATCACCTTCTTCGAAGACCATGAGATTGTGCGCGGGCACGCGATCTTCATTTGCCAAAACCCGGCTTTCGATAGATCTTTCTTTTCGCAGATTGTCGACATACCGACGCAAGAGAGCCTCCAATGGCCCTACCATTGGCTGGATCTGGCATCGATGTATTTTGCGCTCCAGGTACAAGAAAGTATCGAACAGGGGAAATCATTTCCCGAAAACATCACTCTTTCTAAAAATAAAATCGCCGAAAGATTCAACTTACCTCCTGAAGGACAGCCGCATAAGGCTTTGGGAGGCGTCAACCACCTGATCGAATGCTATCAGGCCCTCTTCGGCATCCGCTTCAGCTAATTCAGAGCTACACCGAAAGTATCTAGAAATTTGACAGTGCAGCTCTCATGAAGCCTCGGAATTGAAGGGCCTGTCGACTCGTTCACAAAATGAGAGCCCCCCCATTTTTTATCGATTTACCATGTCAAAAAAGCCTGACAGCTCTTCTTAGTGAATCTTTTCAGAACCAGTTCTGAGGGCCTTGAAAGAGAGCAGTGTCGCTAAAAGCGCCGCTATCTGAATTCTTTTCATCGGAAACATCCCCATTGTTGGCGGCAACCTGATCCAAGGGCGAGTTGAATCAAAGAGCGGCTAAATGCCTAAATTGCCTTCTGAACGATAATCAGGCTGGGTGCTTTTCGTCTGTTCAGCAGCCGGAAGTGAGAGACGCTGACATGATCGGGCGGCCACTTTTGAAAGAGCTGCGAGAGAGCCTGCTCTTCCCGCAACCCTTCTTCGTGCCCCGGATAACAGGTGATCGAAAGCACTCCTCCCTTATCCAGCATTCGCATCCCCATATCAATGCTCTTCAAAGTCGAGTCGACCTCGGTTGTGATCGTCTTATCTCCACCCGGTAAATACCCCAGGTTATAGACGATCAGTTTCACCGGATCTTTAACATGGCACTCCATGTTATCGTGACTTTCAAGGTGTAGATGGACGCGCCCCTCGTGAGATGGAAGCGTGGATTCCAGAAGAAGTTTGGTCTTTTCGACTGCTTTCTCTTGAATGTCAAAGCTGTGGAGCGTCCCTTGCGAAAACCCTAGCAGGAGTTTAGCCAAAAACAGAGTATCGTGGCCATTGCCCATCGTGGCATCGATTAAAGTATCTCCTTCTTTAATCAAGGGCTTCCAAAGGGAGTGCGCCAGATCGCAGGCAGTATTGAACAGAGGGAATGCGGAGTACATAAAGGGCACCTTATAGGTTAATCAACAGAGACTTATCAATCACTAAAACGCCATGCAGTATAGAATTGACGGCTGCAAAAATCAACATATGCTATGTATAAGTTGTGTCAACTTAAAACCCTGGAGCACACCATGCAACTCCAAGCCGATAGGCCTCTTTCCGATCTGGACAGAGGTATTGTTGCCTTGCATTCTGTCGCAGCATCCACTTTAGTGAATGATACTGAAGTTCAAACAGACAAACTTGTCAAAGATCTGATTTCGGACAATGAGCGCAGAAAGGCGCGGTTGGAAGCGGTAAAAAGAAGCGAGAACCACTACGCTCTTTTCCGTAATATTTCTCTCGTGACAACGGTAGGCTTAGCCATTATCGGCTTAATTTCGGATGGACTTGTGGATGCCTTCAATGGGGACTCTGATCAAAACCGCAAAGTGCGGCAAGGAATTCTCTTTGGTTTCGGAGGCTTCATACTGATTGCCACCATCGTCACTATCGTTGCCCAGGTGTGCCTTGAAAGGCGCGTAGAAAAAAAGAAAAGACTGACAGAGCTTACGGACAATGATAAAGGCGCCTTAAAAAAATTGCGCCGCACCCTGGAGAATATCGGTCAGTTACAGCGCCTGAAAGAGCAGGATATGGACATCAGCCTAGTCAGCGAGCGATGCTTTCACAACCTCAAAGACCTTCCCGACTCCGTGCAGGGAAAAGATTTGCCAAACCGCGACTGCTTTATCTCGGCTGTGATTCAGATATTGCCGCCAACTCACCCTGTCAAGCAAGTCGCTATCCGCATCTACCTCGAAGAAAATGAAGAAGATGAACGTCCAAAGGCGAAAAGCCTGGGGAAAAAAGATCATCACTTTAAAGATAAAGGCCACCGCGCGAGCCCCAGCATAGAGGGACTTGAACGAATGGCTGTCGACATGCGTTACATTAACCCTTGGGAGAAATTACGCGAGATGACTGGAATGCACATAGGACGTCTCGTCATCGCTTCACCCGATGAAGGGGGGACGATCGAGCTCAGAAATCCCCAGTACGTGCCGATCCCACGTTATACAACAAACGATTTGCATGAGATCGTTTAAAAAATTAATCACCGTATATTAGCCTGATGCTCATTCTTTCCGAGGAGAATATGGGCGAAAAACAGTATTCTGGTGAGTTAAAAGACAAAGAATGGGTTCTCAGTGAGCCCATTATCGAAAAATGAACATCTCCATGTGGTAGAAAATCGAAGGATAGAAAGAGAGTTATGATGAATACCCTCGTCTACTGAACCCCTTCTAGCTGTAGCTGGAGAATGCTTCCGTATGGGCTTTCCTCTATGACAGGCCGTGTATGCACTCCTCGTTCGCCAGAAAGAGCAAAAATGTTCGAGCTAGTGCTTGGAGTTGCCCCTATAAAACCGGACCACTAACTTGCAAGTTTTCGTTCCTTTAAAAACTCTCGTGGTGAGCGCATATTCAGCGCCTTAGGAGTTGCTTTCTCATTGTAATCATGGATCCAGCCTGGGAGCTGATCCATTACTGCCTTGGCATCCCGTAGATTGCCAACGCCAATCCCTCTTAAAAGTCATAAAGAAAGCTTCTGCTATTCCACTCCTTTCAATGCTCCACCTTCCATCCACTTAACCCGCTGAAACAGCTGAATGGGAGTATATTATATTTCCTACCGACATGGGAAACAGAGTTACCGGATTGCTAGGTTTCCCCGATGATTTGACGCTTCTCCTCGAGAATCCATCGCCTTCTTCATTCTAGCGAGGTCATAAGTTTAAATTCAGCCACTTACTCCTATGCCTTACGAGCAAGTTAAGTGGTCTGGTCTATATGGAGAGCACTCCATAACTCACCAAGACACTGTTTTTCTATCCGTATTTTCGTCAGAAACGAACGAGCATCAAGCTAATAGAGAATCAGTTAAATTTTCAAACGTTCTCTAAGAGCTGTGAAAACATGCAGGTTTCAATCTCTACTGTCTTCATATCAGAACTACACCACTTGGCCGTGTAGTTATCTAATCAAACAAAATCTTAAGTAACAGAGAAAACAACAACACACTGTAATTCCAACAATCTTTCGTAACTTTTTTATTTATAAATTAAAAAAAGTGTTATAATAAAAACAAACTTGTTTTTTTATTTTTTAATGAAAACAGGAGTTTTAATATGGTTCAACGAAAGATTGGTGTAAATCACGCTTTGTTTACACCTCAAACCATGGGACCGATACAGGACAAAGAAAGCCAACACAAAAAGACACATAGTAGCCACCCCTCCAACAAGCGGTGCATAGATATCGCGGCTAAGACATTAAAAAATCCCGATTCAAAAATATCAGGCGAAGATTTAACCATGATAAAAGCCCAAAAGCGCGAGCTGAAGGATACAATAAAACTACTTCAAAATAGAGAAAACAGAGCTGTAAAGAAAATCTTAAGATTAGAGAAAGACATTTTTCGAATTGGAGACAAGACTCCCTCTAAACTAGAAGTTGCTCAATCTGAATATCAAGCTTTAGCCACGGCATATGAAAATATTATAGACTCCAATCCTTCGGCAAAACAGGCCAAGCAAATTCAAAAATTATTGAAAGAAGCAAATTTAGAGCTCTCAAAAGCGGGCAATGAATGGGAAAATGTGGACTGCGAGTTTAAAAACAAATTCGAAGAACAAGCCGCCTTGCTGAAGCCTTTTGGTAGTATCACTGCGTTATTGGGGCCAAAATCAGATGAAAACTTAGCGCAGAGAGAAGTGTTCCTTGAGAGATTAGTCAATGGTTCCGAACAGATTCGCTGTAGCGAGGCGTTAAAGAAAAAAACAATAAGTTGGTTGCACGGAACTCGGTCGCCGGCGCTAGCTGTCATGATGGCAACCGATAAAACCATGCATCCTACAGGCGAGCTATTAAAAAATAATATCTATCCTTTGTCGGGGGAATTAAGGATGGGAATTTCAGCAACGGGGGTAAATCAGGATAGGATTTCGGGGACTTCAATTTCACGTCTCGGTGTAAAAACCACAATCAGCTACGCCTCAGATTTCGTGGCGACTGCAACTGACGAATGGAAAGGAGTATCCCCAGCTCAAATAAATAAATTTATTGGATATACTGAATCCACATTAAAATATGACCCAAAGTTTGAAGGTGACGCTGCAGAAGGTAATAAATTCGACTGGCTCCGGGTGGGGTTGTATATAGAAAGGTTGAAAGTTATCGATCCAGATTATTCAGAAAATATCAGCGCAATTAAAGAGCATCTCGACGCATTGATTGATGAAAAAGAAGGTGTACCTGGCCAGGAAATAGTGTTGCAATTTCTTAAAGATGTGCGTGACATATGCGACACTCCTCCTTTCATCAACCCCACCGAAAGTATTCGAGAAAGCGTTACAGATTCCTTTCCTATTGTATTAGCAGCATCCAATGTAACTGGAACCTTGGTTGATAAAAATTTGGATGAATATGCAGTAAAAGGCTCTATTAACCTCAAAAAAATTACGGTAGCTTTTACTGAGAGTGAAAATGTTGATCGACTTAAAGAAATGGTCAAAGAAGCCGGTTTAAATATCGAAGTGATGGACTTTAACGCGTTAAAAGCAATTGCACTCCACGCTCCCGAAACGGGTGAAGGCTAGGTAGTGTAACGTTTCGGCTATAATCCAACTTTGCAAAGGCTTTCGCAGGGGCGAGAAAGAACAATTTTTTAGGTGAATTGCCGAAAGTGTCTTCACTTGGAGATGCTTTCGGGCTGAAAAATCATTTGTGCATCAGACAGAGGTGTTTAACGAGACCTATCGCTAGTATGGGAGCCGTATCTGTCCTCAAGATGTTCTCAGCCAGCTTAACGCCTATGGCCCTTCTCGACTTCAAAAACTCTTCTTCGGCAGGACTGAGACCACTCTCAGGACCAATTACGAAGGCGATTGCTCCCACGGGTCTGATGCGGTTCCACTCCTCTACAAATAGAGGAGCCGCCGGGTTTACGTCCCCGAAAAAGAGGGTGGTGTCGTCATGACTCACACTCTGTTCCAGATTGTCAAAAGTTGCAATTTCAGGAAGGTATAGGCGTCCGCACTGCTTGGTTGCGGCGATAGCTATCTTGTCTACTCTTTGAAGGGATGACTCCGACAGTCCCTTTCGTTCGGAACGATCGCCCATGAAAAGGTGGATGGCCGTAACGCCGAGCTCCGTCGCTTTTTCGATGATTGTGTCAAGTCGGTTCATCCGGGGAACACCCTGGATGAGAATGATTTTCCCGTCTTCCTTGTCTTGAAAAAGGCTAGACTTCACCTCGATGGAGGCGTGCGCTTTTTTAATCTCGGCAACGACTCCTTCAGCTAAAAAGCCCCTGCCATTGATGAGTTCAACGACCTCTCCCGGTTTTGTACGGGTAGAGTCTCTTAAATGATAAAACTCATCTCCCTCGATGATAACCTGGGCATCCTTTTGCAGATCCCTATCGACATAAAAGCGGTTCACAGGCATAGCGTAAGCACTACTTCACTTGAATTTTATTGGTTTCGATCATCGCGTCAAGACTGAGTTTTTCCCTCGGAGTAACCCAGAGAGAGACTCTCTCGAGATAGGTTCTGAATCGTTGGCGCAACATCTCTTCCCGTTTTTTGGAGTAGCCTTGCGCTTCGCCGAATCCAAACATCGACTCGTTGGTGATCATGTAGGCAACATAGGTGTCTTCTAGATCGCTGATGTTGACGACATCGATAGACCAGTCGAGAACGGAATTTTCAACTTTGGGCTGAGCGATAATGACAATCTCCAGGTTTCCTCGGATCACATCCAAGAAGTGTCGTGATATATTGCGCATGAATAAGGGAAAATTCAAAATGAATAGCCCCTTTTCCATCTCCACTTTCCCTCCTTTTACAAGAGGAAACTTCTCGGGATTGACGGAGTTGACAAATTCCAGAGGATAAAAAACCCGGATCGAGATGTTTCTGTCGATGGGCAAAAACTCTTTTTTCAAAAACTCGATCCTTAAGTGGTCTGCGTCCGGATCATTAAAGTCTTCAAGAGCGTTATTGCGGAAATTGACCTGCACTTTCTTCCACTCTGCCGGAATCTGAAAAAAGATCTCATCTCTTCCAGTCGACTTTTGCGCAGCGTAAAGCTGATCCAGCATCTCCTTCTGGATTTTCCCAAGGTCGAAGGTAACCTTCATCCCTTTGTTTTTCAGCCTTTGGATCTCTTCGGCGGGCCCCGATATACTCTGATTGAGCGTCTGAGGCCAAACACCCAAAAATTCATACCCTTCCGGAGCCTCTCCTGTCGGTTCGACGAATGTAACCGGTACCTGCATGGTGACTACAGGTGTCTGCTTGATGACAAATTCATTGTGGCTCACATTGGTAATGTGGCTGGGCAGGTCGATCGTCGATATGAGAGAGCGCAGGTTCTTCTTGCTGATCTTGACAATCCAATCATCGTGATCGATCATCGAAGCGTCGATGACCACTTCCAGATCGCCTGGCTCCAGATTCTGGATGATGTCTTTAGACCCCGACAGAACCAACGTCATCCGCTTTTTCAAAGTGCCGTTAGGCAAAAGACCAATGATCGTCTTGTCGGAGGGTGGATTGACGATGCGTATCGGAATGTTGGGTATTGTTTTCGTCTCAGTGATCGAGTGGTTGACAAAGAGCCAGATGATCAAAGCTGTCATCAGGGAGACCAGCTTTCTTTGCCAGTTACCGAGTAAAAGCCAAGTCATGATTTCCTCCAGTTCTTAAGCCAGCCAATGGCATCGATACCGGAATCCATAGATTGGGTGGGAGGCGTAAATATACTGCGGATAATCCCTTTGAAGCGGTCGGGTTTCACTCCCCTCGTCATGATGCCATCCCGTGCGATTGATACTTTTCCCGACTCCTCTGAAACCACAATAATCAGCGCGTCCGTCAATTGGCTGATGCCAAGTCCCGCCCGGTGCCTTGTTCCCATCGATTTGGAAAGCTGGGAGCTGTCATCGGCAAGAGGGAGGATAGTTGCCGCTGACAAAATTTCTGTTCCCCGAATGATCACGGCTCCATCGTGTAAGGGTGTGCTTGGGATGAATACGGACTCGAGCAGCTCAGGCGAAAATTTTGCGTTCAAAAGAACCGCTTTGTTAGCATACTCATCCAAAGTATCCTGATTTTCCAAAACCACAAGCGCCCCATAGCGTTTCTCAGAAAGTCGGTAAACAACGTGGGACAACCCTTCCAGGAATTTGTCAAACTCGGATACTTCCTGATATTTTTTCCCTTTGACGCTGAGCTTAGAAAGAGCAAGCCTTAGTTCCGGCTGAAAAAGAATCAGAAGAGCGATAACGGCAACATTGACGAAGTAGAGCATGAGTTTTTGGATGACCGGCAGGTGCAGCCAGTTGGAAAAAGCGAACAGCGCCAAGAAGGCTAGCAAGCCAAAGACAAGATCCATCGCTCTGGTATTCCAGAAAAACGACAGAAAATAGTAAATCATCACCGCTATGATGGATATTTCTATCGTTGGAATAATGAGATGGAATATTTCTAGCATGTATCTTTATCAGCTCTCTATTGTGCGGTAAGAGAATGTCCGCACGTTGCTTTTTTATACCTAAAGCGACTCAAAATTCCAAATTTTGAGTCAATTTGGATATAAGAGACTGTCCACAAGCTCAAATCGCATGATTTGAGCTTGTGGACAATCTCTAAACGCCAGCAGGATGCCCCTAAACCTCCACCCGGGCTTGACGACCACTATGCTGCATTGAAACCCAGGCCTTAAGTGCCTTTCAGCCATGGATAAAGAGAGCAACGACCATAATTTGGCAGAACTGCGGTTTTGTCACCCTTTTTTACGTGGTAAATATTGTGGGATTTTCAAATTATGAGCAACGCTTTTCAACGGAACGAAAATTACTTTGAAACCTTCACTTTGTAGAGGGCTCTGCAAGCTGGACGTAAGGCTTGGTATTGGGAAATCGTAACGATCATAGTATCAGTCTCATTACCAAATCGCCAATCCTTAAGAAACTTCGCAAGAGATTCACTGAAGAGATCTTAGAGACTGTTCACAAAACCCGAGCCTAAGCACGAGTCCAATGAGGATCACTCTTAATTTCCAATCATTTATTTACACATAAAACCGTCTTTATTTTAGTCTGATTGAGCTGGCCTTGAAAATTTGACTATCCCCTCTTAGAAAACAAGAACGGGAGTATTTCAGGGAGCAACTCTACCGTAAACGTCTCAAAATCGAAGATTCTGAGACATTTTCGGAATACATAAATGCTTGTTGTAAACCCACGATCAGGGGTTTTTCCATGGATGTCGAAATCTTAGCGAGACTGCAGTTTGCCGTCACCATCATGTTTCACTACATTTACCCGCCTCTCAGCATTGGACTGGGTATATTTTTGGTCATCGCCGAAGGGCTTTACCTCAAAACGGGAAGTGAAGACTATCACGCCATCGCCAAATTCTGGACCAAGGTATTCGCTCTCACCTTCGCTATCGGAGTGGCCACGGGAATCGTGATGGAGTTTGAGTTTGGCACTAACTGGGCGACGTATTCACGCTACGTCGGAGACATCTTTGGGTCAGCTCTCGCTGCCGAAGGGGTTTTCGCCTTCTTTTTGGAGTCTGGTTTCTTGGCCCTGCTTCTCTTTGGCTGGGATCGGATAGGAAAAAAGCTTCATTTTTTCTCGACATGCATGGTGTGCCTGGGCGCTCACTTCAGCGCGATTTGGATCGTTGTCGCCAACTCCTGGATGCAAACACCGCGCGGTTATCACATTGTCGGCGAAGGAATGGGTGCAAGGGCAGAAATCACCTCCTTCTGGGAAATGGTCTTCAACCCCTCCTCTGTCGTCCGCCTCTCTCATGTCGTCATCGGCTGCTGGCTGGCTGCCGCCTTTTTGGTGATCAGCATTTCAGCCTACTACCTGCTCAAGAAAAAACACACCCAGTTTGCAAAAAAATCAATCACCATCGCCATCATCATCTCTTTCGTTGCCTCCTTCCTGCAGCTTGTCACAGGACATGAGAGCGGAGAAGTGATCGCGAAGCATCAGCCATCCAAACTCGCCGCTTTTGAAGCGCTTTTCGAGACAAAAAAAGGCGCGCCTCTTGTTCTGTTTGGGCTGCCCGATGTAAAGGAAGAGAAAATTCACTATGAAATATCCATCCCGAACATGCTAAGCGTACTCGTCCACAGTGACCCTGATGCGGAGGTCAAAGGACTGGATCAGTTTCCCAAAAAGGACTGGCCGAATGTCAAGGCTGTCTTCCCGATCTACAGAATAATGCTTCTGATGTGGGTATTCATGGTGGTGGTCTCTTGCTGGGCCTTTTACCTTCTTAGAAAAGACAAACTGGAGGAAAGTCCTTTTGCGCTACGCATCATGGTCCTTTCCGTACTCTTCCCCCAGATCGCGAACCAGGCAGGCTGGGTTGCCGCCGAGATGGGAAGGTATCCTTGGATAGTACAGGATCTTCTTCGCATCTCAGATGCCCTTTCCAAGACTGTTACCGCCGAGATGATCCTGGGATCTTTGATCATGTTCAGCCTGATCTATACCATCCTCTTTATCCTCTTTATTTATCTCTTGCACGACAAAATCAAGGCAGGGCCTGCAGACAAAGATGAGAGCACGCCCTACCATCACCTGAAAGACTATGTAAAGGAGGTTGGCGGTGGAAATCATCAATAGCATCATGAGCAATTTGGAATTCACCTGGTTTTCCGCTTTTGTCATCCTGCTTGCCGGTTACGCAATTTTGGACGGTTTCGATCTGGGTGTGGGTATGCTGCACCTTTACGCAGGCAACGACTCGGAGAGGCGCCTGCTGTTAAACTCCATCGGACCGGTTTGGGACGGCAACGAGGTATGGCTTGTCACTGCAGGAGGAGCGCTCTTTGCCGGCTTCCCTGATGTGTATGCCACTTTCTGTACAGCCTTCTACATCCCAATCATGCTCCTGCTTTCCGGATTGATTTTCCGAGCCGTTGCGATAGAATTCAGGAGCAAGCAGCCGATGCGCTGGTGGCGCACGATGTGGGATGTGCTCTTTTCTGGAGCGAGCTTTATCATCGCGATAGGTCTCGGAATTGTCATGGGCAACTTGGTCACCGGCATTCCCCTGGACAAGGAAGGAGAATATATGGGTACTCTGGCAGATCTTCTCCGCCCCTACACATTTTTGACAGGCTTTCTCACAGCCAGCCTTTTCTTGATGCACGGAACAATCTTTGCCCTCATGAAGACAGAAGGGGCATTCCATGACAAAATCAGAAAAGCGGTCAACCCCACCATCATCCTCTTCATCATGCTCTATGCGATCACAACGGTCACAACGCTGATTTACTTCCCCTACATGGGAGAGACGATCAGAGACCGACCCGTGTTTTTCGGTGTCGCGCTTGTGAACATGTTTGCTATCGCCAATATCCCGCGAGAGATCAGCAAGGGAAGGGACGGCAGAGCGTTTCTGTCCTCATCCGTTAACATCGTCTGCCTGCTGGCCCTCTACGGAATCGGCAGCTACCCTGACGTGCTCATGGCATCCAACGACCCCCTGAATTTAAGCTTGACGATCTACAATTCAGCCTCCTCGCAAAAGACCCTGGAGATCTTGCATATCATCGCCTTGATCGGAGTCCCTCTGGTCATTTCCTATACGGTGGCGATCTATTGGATCTTCAGAGGTAAAGTCAAACTCGATTCCATGAGTTACTAACTCCTTTCACTTGCAGCGTTTCATGCCGCTTGTATCTAAAGACTGTTCTCTCATGGACAGTCTTTAGATAAAACTTGAGCGGTAGCCGCTTGCGACTCACTCCTTGACTTTCCTGCCAGCCAGATCCTTTTCGCTCGATTTTGAATTCCCCTTCTTTCTCCCTACCCGCGGTAAAACTTCCGACAAAACCAATTCAATGTAATACGACTCAAACTCTTCTATCCCCTCTTGTCGCAGACCCCCCAAAAAAACTAATTCAATATAATAATCGTTTATTAATATATTAAAATATTTTATACTATCTACCGGAGTTTTTAATAAGGATGTTATAGATGATAAATAACAACTCAATAAACCTGACTAGCAGAACAGATACCCTGCTCCAAAAATATATCGAGTCGCCGTCAGTCAGAAAGTTCAATGAGAGTGAAGACCAACGCCGGTTACTAGCCGCGATAGCCCTCGAGCTACTTGACCAAAACACCGCTAACGATGACATTTCAAAGACAAGCCTAGATACAGCCACTGTCCGTCAGTTCGCGCTATCGAACGAAAGTCTTGCGTACCTCCAGCTCAACTGCAACGCCATCTTCCACGTGAATACAAAGAGCGCCTCGCAGCTGGCCACGCTCTGGAAAAGTAACTCTGACGACAACAAATTTCACGAAAACATGGCGCTTCTTCGCACCATGATCAACGCTAGCGAGCACATCGATAATTACACCCTCCTTACCATATTCCACGACATTGGCTTGACTCCCAAAAGTGCGCTTTGGAATTACAACGATGAACCTACCGAGCTTTGCTTGCTCTTGTGCCAGGAACGCAGCACTTCCCTGGATGCCTTTTACAAACAAACTCCTCCCGGCTTAATCGTAGAGATGCCTCCCCAGCTCCTTCCTGCCAAGACAGTGGCAAAAGTGGCCGAAGTTGTGGCTAAGCCGCCCTACGGCTACGGCCATGACACCTGTATCGCCAAGCTGCATATCGGCGCCAAACTTGAGAACCCCTCCTACCCCCTGCTGTCGGTAGACGCCCAGGCTCTCAGGAAATCTCTCAGCGATGGCAGTGAAATCCTTCACCTTATTGCCCAGCACAAATACAAGAAGTTTTCAGAGCTTGAAGGATACAGTGCTACAGAAAAGCTGCTGCTGCTCTATCTCGCAAAATATGAACTGATGAGCCAAGTGCTGGAGCAACAGGTGTGGCAAGATGACGACAATGAGGGATACGTAACAAATCTTTCTGTGAGGACTTACATCGAAACTACCCGCACCAACTTAGAGGCCCTTCTTGAGGATCTGCTGATGAGTGAGACTGTCGACTTGCAGAAATTGAATTTGCTTCTGCATGCGCTAGTCTATTTTTCAGAAGACGGCGCCTGCGGCTCCCCGTTTGAATTCTTGGAGATGCTGAACAGTATTGCAGGTGGAACTAAAGCTAAGTGCATCCCTTTATTCCACCAAACCGCTGAACGACACGGGTTGTTAGTGAGCTATCACATGTACTCCTACGAGGCTAAAGTATCGGCTGAAGAGTCGAAGATGTTCGTGCCAATACTAAGTAGAACAGGCCTCTTTGGAGCCAATACTTTCCTCTCACTCTTTTTCAATGACCTGATTCCCTATAGCTGTTCAATAAGGCAATTTACAGGCCACGAACTTTCCGTACACGACAATCAAATACAGGGACATTTAGATGTTCTAGAGCATGATATCGAACATTCGAGACGGACGATCCCGATTACCCGCAACAAGCCATGGCACGACTACCTCAAGTACTGCTATAGCCAAATTCTTGAGAACCCGCAATTGGCCGGCCAGGAGAACCTCTTGTTCTACCTCTTTTTTGAGACTGCCCGCACCAACTTAGACGCCCTTCTTGAAGATCTGTTGAAGAGTGAGACTGTCGACTTACAGAAATTGAATTTACTTCTGCACGCGTTAGTCTTTTTTTCAGAAGACGCCGCCAGCAACCCCCCAAAAGACTTATGGCAGATGCTGCGCACTATTACAGAAAAAACAACAGCTGAGTGCATCCCCTTATTCCACCAAACCGCAGAACGACATGGGTTTTTAGTGAGCTCCATTATGTTCTACGGACAGGCTAAAGTGACGCCAGAAGAATCGAAGATGTTCGTGCCAATCCTGAGTAGAACAGGTCTCTTTGGAGCCAACACTTTCCTCTCGCTCTTTTTCAATGACCTGATTCCCTATAGCTGTTCAATAAGGCAATTTACAGGCCACAAAATTTCCGTACACGACAAGCAAAGAAAGGGACATTTAGATGTTCTAGAGCATGATATCGAACATTCGAGACGGACGATCCCGATTACCCGCAACAAGCCATGGCACGACTACCTCAAGTACTGCTATAGCCAAATTCTTGAGAACCCGCAATTGACCGGGCAAGAGAACCTCTTGTACTACCTCTTTTTAATCACCCATGAGCTCGGTATGATGCCGGATCGGGCGGCGAAGTTTCATGAAATCATCGATGCGCGTATTGATAGTAAAAATCGAATACAGTGCTACAGAAAAGCTGCTGCTGCTCTACCTCGCAAAATATGAACTGATGAACAGAGTACTAGGGCAAGATTGGTGGGAAGATAACAACAAGAAAACATATGGAACAACTCTTTATTCAGAGAGTGAGGTCGAGACTGCCCGCACCAACTTAGACGCCCTTCTGGAGGATCTGCTGAAGAGAGGGACTGTCGACTTGCTGAAATTGAATTTGCTTCTGCACGCACTAGTCTACTTTTCAGAAGACAGCGCCTGCAAAGCCCCAAGTGACTTATTGATGATGCTGCGCATTATTAAAAACGGAACTACAGCTGAGTCCATCTCCTCATTCCACCAAACCGCGGAACGCCGAGGTTTTTTAGTGAGCTCCCTTATGTCCTCCGGGCATGCTAAAGTGACGGTTGAAGAATCGAAGATGTTCGTGCCAATCCTGAGTAGAACAGGTCTCTTTGGAGCCAACACTTTCCTCTCGCTCTTTTTCAATGACCTGATTCCCTATAGCTGTTCAATAAGGCAATTTACAGGCCACGAACTTTCCGTACACGACAATAAAAGAAAGGGACATTTAGATGTTCTAGAGCATGATATCGAACATTCGAGACGGACGATCCCGATTACCCGCAACAAGCCATGGCACGACTACCTCAAGTACTGCTATAGCCAAATTCTTGAGAACCCGCAATTGACCGGGCAAGAGAACCTCTTGTACTACCTCTTTTTAATCACCCATGAGCTCGGCATAATGCCGGATCAGGCAGCGAAGTTTCACGAGATCATCGATGCACGCATTGATCGCAATAGCCGAGTCGAGTGGGACGATTCGTTTGTTGAGATGCTAAAGCAAGTGGCCAATCCGGGCATACCCTTTGAGGCAGATAACGAGCGCGATTGGGTAGTCAAATGCCTCGACGACTTGCATAGCTCGTTTGACAAGCACTTCCACATCAGTCAAATCAACGAATCCACCGACATCAACACTCTCGTAGCAGAGTTGAAAGAATCGTACAATCTTGCACCGCAACACACCGCTCCCTAGAGAAAACCACTAAAGGCAAGCAGCTTCGCTGCTTGCCTTGAAGCACTCAGAGACTGTCCACAAACTCTAATCGTGTCGCCTCGTTTTAATTTGAGGCATATTACCTAGGCCGACTCTTCAATTGCCTCTTGCCTTAGCAATTTGGTGAACGCTCGCTTTTCCTCAATCACGATTTTTGAAAGCGCCATAATGCCGATGAGGTTAGGGATCGCCATCATGCCATTGAAGATGTCCGATACCTTCCAGACAATCTCCAGCTCTAAGACGGCCCCTGGGATGACGATCAGGGTAAAGAGTATGCGGTAATAGGGAACCAATTTTTCACCAAAAAGATACTCGCAGCACTTCTCTCCGTAGTAGGCATAGCCGACAAGCGTGGTGAAAGCAAACAGGATCAGCCCTGTTGTAACGATGTATCCGCCCCAGGGAATTACCGATTTAAACGCCGCCATCGTCATGGCTGCGCCGGTAAGCAACTTCCCGTCGGTGCCTGTCTTCCCGAGGATATCGGTAACCCCCAGCACCAGACCGGTCAGGGTGCACATGACGATCGTCGCTAAAAAGCAACCCGTCATCGACACCAGCGCCTGTCTCCCTGGCACATCCGTCTGCGCGGCTGCCGCTGCGATCGAGGCAGTGCCAAGCCCGGCTTCGGAAGTCATCAGACCGCGGCTGACGCCCATCTGAATTGCCATCACAATAGTCGATCCGAGAAAGCCACCCACGGCCGCCTGTCCTGTGAACGCGCTTTCAAAGATAGTCAGAAATACCCCTGGAATTTTTGTGAAATTGAGTAACAGGATCAATCCGGCGCCGCTGATGTAGATAAGAACCATCATGGGGACAAGGAAGGAGGCGACCTTGCCGATGCTGCGGATTCCTCCCAGGATTGTCATCCCCGTCAAAACGGCGATGACAACACCGGAAATCAAAGGATCGATGGAAAATGTCTCTTTTAGAACATCGGCTACAGAGTTTGCCTGCAGCATGTTGCCGCCGCCGAACGCCGCAATCGCACCGCAAAAAGCAAAGGCGGTCGAAAGCCAGCGCCATCCCAGTCCATACTGGATAAAGTACATAGGGCCTCCGCACATCTCCCCTTTGGTATCGGTGGTGCGGTATTTGACTGCGAGAATCGACTCGGCAAAGCGAGTGGCCATTCCGATGATAGCGGTGACCCACATCCAGAAGAGCGCTCCCATCCCCCCAGCTACGATAGCCGTGGAAATGCCTGCTATGTTGCCGATGCCGATCGTGGCGGCAAGAGCCGTCATCAGGGACTCAAAATGGGAAATATCGCCCTTCTCGCCTTTGTGTTGCTGCTTGGTAAAAACCAATTTGAGGGCGTACGCTAGATAGCGGAACTGAATACCTCTTAAAACAACGGTCAGATAAAGACCGACGCCCATAATCAGGATGAGCAGCGGCGCTCCCCACAGCAGAGTATAGAATTTATCCAGACAAAGAAGCGTTGTGTTGTACAGATCGGCAAGCATCTTAATTTAACTCCTTAACGATGGGTTTCACGTTCTGATTCTTTTTTGATGATCTGTAGAAACCCATCTGTCTCCTTGGAAACTACAGAAGAGAGTAAGACAACAGCTATCAGGTTAGGGATTACCATCAGCCCGTTGGCCACATCGGCAATCGCCCAAACGGTTTCCATTTTCAAAACCGATCCCGGAATTACAGCCAGCGTGAAGAGGATGCGGAAGGGAATCACCGCCTTCTCGCCAAAAAGATACTCAAAGCATTTCTCTCCATAGTAGGCCCAGGCAATAACGGTGGAGAAAGCAAAGAGGAAAAGTCCAATCGCCACGATATAGTCTCCCCACACGATTTTAGTGGAGAAAGCCGTCAAGGCAAGGGCAGCGCCGTTCAGCATTTTACCGTTTCCGTCCTGCATGCCAAGAACGCCTGAAATCGCAATGACGAGGCCGGTGATAGTGCACACAATCAGCGTGGATACGGAAGCGCCTGTCATCGTGATCATCGCCTGGCGGCCCGGATGATCCGTTTGCGCTGCCGCGGCGGCGATCGATGAGATGCCAAGCCCCGCCTCATTGGAAAAAATACTTCTCGAAACCCCCATCTGGATCGCCATCATCGCCGAAGCGCCGGCAAAACCGCCAAAGGCGGCCTGTCCTTCAAAGGCCGAGACGAATATTTGCCAAAATATGGAAGGAATCAGTTGGATATGCATCAGAATAACGACCAATCCGCCGACAAAATAGAAAAGAGCCATCAAGGGAACTAAAAAAGCCGAAACATGGCCGATGCTCTTGACGCCGCCTAAGATAACCATTCCCGTCAAGCAAGCAACCAATATACCTACAACCCAAGGATCGATTTTGAATATAATATTGACGGACTCCACAATGGAGTTCACCTGGACTAAGTTACCTGTCCCCAGGGCTGCGACCACGCCTAGCGCTGCGAAAACAAAAGCCATCCATTTCCAACCAAGGCCCCGTTCAATATACTCCATCGGCCCGCCGATCATTTCGCCGCGGTTGTCTACCTTTCGAAATTTGACGGCCAATAAGGACTCGGCGTATTTAGTGGCCATGCAAATGATCGCTGTCACCCACATCCAAAATAGCGAGCCCAAGCCGCCGATCGCAACAGCCGTCGCGACACCAACGATAGAGCCTGTGCCGATAGCTCCGGCAAGTGAGGTCATCAAAGCCTCAAACTGCGATATATCCCCTTCCGCCTTTCCTTTGGGACGGGAGATCAACTCTTTGATGCCAAAAAAGAAATACCTGAACTGCAAACCTTTAAGAACAAATGTCAGATAAAAACCCACCCCAAACAGTAAAATCAGGAGAGGAGGTCCCCATAGCCAGTCTTTAAAAGCGTTCAGCATCGCTTCGAATTGATCCATATCTTGTCTCGTGTAAAAAACCATTAAAACAAAAGTATTTTAAACCTCCCCGGCTAAAAATGCAAAAAAAACTCAGGACGCAAAGTTGCCCCGGAAAGATCTAAAGGAAAAATTTTACTTGTCTCCGGATTGTTAAAGGTGTTATCCCACTAGTACAGCGACAGACCGAAAGTGCCTCAAAATTTGGGCTTGGCAAAGAGAGAGCTCAGCACGATTGAAAGATCGCAAGTCACCGTATATTAGAATCATCTGGCAACTTAAAATCTTTCAATCCTGAGAATTTCGCACAGCATCTGTGACAATTTTTTGAGACACATCCGGCATATATACCGCGGTGAACTTAAGAGACTACTGACGGATTCGCATCCGTTTAACAGTCTCTAAAATTTGCCGGTAAACCAGAGTTAATAAGGGGTGAGTGATGGAAGATGAAGAAATTAAGCTAAAGCCGCATCCCCCACACCCTCTGTTCACCGATCTTCTCAACGCCGGAGCGATCGATTTCTTAAGCGCCCTCCATCGCGAATTCGAGGATAAGAGAGAGGCGCTGCTTGCCAGGCGCATCGTCCGGCAATATGAAATTGACCAAGGCGGCCGGTTCGACTTTCCCCCCGAGCCAGCCTCCATCCGCAACGATCCTTCCTGGAGCGTTGCCCCCTGCCCTGCCGACCTGAACAAACGCTGGGTAGAGATCACCGGGCCAACCGACGCCAAGATGCTCATCAACGCTTTAAATTCCAAAGCCGACATCTACATGGCGGACTTCGAAGATTCGAACAGCCCGACTTTCGGCAACATCATGAGCGGCCACTTCAATCTTAAAAAAGCGATCCGACGAGCGCTTGAGCATAAGACTCCCAAAAAAACCTACCGTTTAAACGCCACGACAGCGACTCTCTTCGTAAGACCCCGGGGCTGGCATCTTCCGGAGACCCACTTTTTCGTCGATGACGCTCCGGTATCGGCTTCGCTGTTCGACTTTGGGGTCTACTTGTACCACAACGCCCATGAACTCATTAAAAAGGGATCGGCCCCCTATTTCTACCTCCCGAAAATGGAGAGCCACTTGGAAGCCAGGCTCTGGCAAGAGGTGTTTACTTTCGCTGAAGAGAAGCTCTCTCTTCCCAAGGGGACAATCCGCTGCACCGTCTTGATCGAAACGATTGGCGCCGCCTTCGAGATGGAGGAGATCCTCTTCGAACTCAAAGAGAGCATCACCGGGCTTAACGCGGGACGCTGGGATTACATCTTCTCGATCATAAAAAAAGAACAAGCAAACGCTGAACTGGTTTTTCCCGATCGGGGATCGATCACCATGCGTGTTCCCTTCATGAAAGCGTACGCCGACCTCTTGGTGCACACATGCCACAAACGCGGGGCGCATGCGATGGGTGGGATGAGCGCTTTCGTTCCAAAGCGCGGAGATGAAGAGGTCAACCGGATAGCCTTTGCAAAAGTCAGAGAGGACAAAGAACTCGAGGTTTCCCAAGGGTTTGACGGAACGTGGGTTGCCCATCCCGATCTCGTACCGCTCGCGACGGAAGTGTTTGAAACCAAGTTAGGCCGAGACAACCAAAAGGATATGCTGCGAAACGATGCTCTCGGCGATACAGCAAAATTGACCCAATTTACAGTTCCAGGCGGCAAAGTGACCCTGGCGGGGGTCAGACAAAACGCACGCATCAGCCTCATCTACCTTGCAGCCTGGCTCTCAGGCCAAGGAGCTCTTGCCATCGATAACCTGATGGAGGATCTGGCGACTTGTGAAATTTCAAGGGCACAGCTTTGGCAGTGGATCCACCGCAAAGCTGAGCTGGAAGAGGGTGGGGTTGTCTCGCTGGATCTGGTAAAACAGACGATTGAGGAAGCTGAACGCGAGCTACTTGCCAACCCCGACGAGCCCTATCCTCACAGAAAAAAGCTCTCAAAGGCAAAGCAGCGGTTGATTGAATGCGTCTCGTCTGAACAGTTTATCGAATTTTTATCATCACATTGTTTAAAAGATATCTTTTAGGTGGACCATGAATGAAAAAGCGCGGCAATTAAAGAAAAATTGGGATGAAAATCCGCGATGGCGCGGAGTGGTCAGGACCTATTCCGCCGAAGAGGTTGTCAAACTGCAAGGCACCATCCAGCTCGACCACACACTCGCCCGGATAGGGGCTGCAAAGCTATGGGATTACCTGTCTAAAGAACCCTTTATCCGCGCCCTCGGAGCAGAAACCGGCTGCCAGGCAGTTCAGCAGGTGCAAGCAGGGCTGAAAGCTATCTACGTCTCGGGCTGGCAGGTGGCAGCGGATATGAATGACTCTCTCGAGACCTATCCCGACCTCTCCCTTTACCCGGTGACGAGCGTACCACACCTCATCCGCCGGATCAATAAAGCCCTGATGCGCCAAGACCAGATCGACTGCATGCAGGGACAGAGCGCGATCGACTGGTTCGCTCCGATCGTAGCCGATGCCGAGGCAGGCTTTGGGGGGCCTTTAAATACATTCGAGCTGATCAAGGCGATGATTGAGGAAGGGGTTTCCGCCGTTCATCTCGAAGATCAGCTCTCGTCGTTAAAAAAATGCGGACATATGGGAGGCAAAGTACTTGAGCCAGCTTCCATATTCATCCACAAGCTAATAGCAGCTCGTTTTGCTGCTGACATCCTGGATGTTCCCACGTTGATCATCGCCAGAACAGATGCCGAAGGCGCCAAGCTCATTCGCTCCGACAGCGACCCTGTGGACAAAGGGTACATCACCGGCAACCGATCGCCGGAAGGCTACTTTGAAATAAGGGGAGGCATCCCGTTCGCCATTGAGCGGGCCAAGGCATTTGCGCCTTATGCCGACTTAATCTGGTGCGAAACACAAACCCCGAGCCTTGAAGAAGCGCGTGCTTTTGCCGAGGGAGTGCATCAGGCTTTCCCCGGAAAATGGCTGGCCTACAACTGCTCCCCCTCCTTCAACTGGAAAAAGCACATGGATGAGAACAAGATGCGTTCTTTCCAGGAAGAGCTTGGCAAAATGGGATATAAATTCCAGTTCATCACTCTGGCCGGATTCCACACCCTTAACGCCAGCATGTTCGACTTAGCCTCTCAGTATGCATCAGAAGGAATGTCTGCCTATGGAAGGTTCCAGGAGTCGGAATTTCAACTGGAGCGAGAGCGCGGTTTCAAAGCGATCAAGCACCAGCAGTTTGTCGGGGCCTCCTACTTCGATGAGATCATGACAGTTCTCTCGGAAGGTCAAATCAGCACCAAATCGATGGAGGGGTCCACCGAATCGGCGCAATTTACCTCTTGAACTTACTGGCGGCTCGCCGCACACCCAGTTTTACGACCTTGTGGTGTGTGGCTATCAGAGGAAAATTCAAAAGCCGGGCACGCATGCTTAAGTTTTAGGACGTGCTCTTTGAGTAGCCGCTCTCTTCCAGGATGAGCGCCATCTCCGGCGTCCCCGAATCTATTAGCGGAGCCTTTAAAAGAGTCACCTTTCCCATACTGCGCAAGCCCGATCCCATCCCTGGAGTGAATTCTGTCCAAAAGCTCTTTTTTCCAGGTCCAAGTTCGAGTGCTTCTTGCAGCACAACGTTGAATGACTGGACAAACTGCAGCAATGTGCGGTAAGCATCCAGTGCAAACAAGCTTAAATACTGCTCAAGGGTAGCTCCCCCCTCTTTTCCCTTAGCGCACTTCTCGCACTCTTTTTGAATCTTGCGGATGTTATAGTATAGCGATGAGGCAAGCAGCTTGCACTCCTCCTGGGAAAGCAAGTCCCTTCCTGCTTCAGAAATGGCGGTACGCATCTTACTTAATTCGACAATAATCTCCCGCACCCCTCGGATGATGCTCAGTGCCTTTTGCGGGTCAGCCTCTTTCCGCTCCCTTTTCAACCAAGCTGTCAGATGCCTTTCCAGCGAAAAATGGGTCTCTGGATTCACAGAGGTAAATTTAAGAGCTGCCTCAAGAAAGCTTCCCTTCTGAGGAATGGACTGCGTAACAGGCAGCGGTATGAAATTTTTCTCGTGCAGCAACGGATAGATTCGCTGATAGATATCGATAGGAAAGGAGGGCCACAAGCCCCCTCCCTGCTGCACCCCTCCCAGATTCACCACAGCTGCAGAGGCCTGCCCTTTGAGCGCCAACGACTCCTGCAAAAGAAGAGGATGGGGCCTTAGATGGTCTAAGAAAGGACTGCCTTCGCGCGTGCTGATCACCAGTCGGGTTCTCGAAGAAATCGAGAGGGCAATATCTTTGAAGTTGAGAGCTTCCCTTCGCTTCACTTCCGGATCCTCTCCAGGAAAGATGAAAAGGAGGTCTATCCTCTTCGGGAGAATCTCTTCCAGCAAAGCGATCTCTTGAATGACAATTTCTTTGAAGAGATGTTCATCGTCTTGGTTTAATCCCATTTCATCGTAGAGGAGGGAAAGGCTCTCATAGACAAAGAGGGAGGGGCTTTCAGCCTTTTCAAAAAGGGTTGAAATCTCGCTGCTAAGAAAATCTCTGAACTTGGAGTCGAAGGGAGAAAGGGCAAAAGACCCAATCATCTGATCGACGTGAAACGTCGGCTTGATTCCAACTTTCAGCCCTCTTTGCCCGAGATTATGAAGCTCTTCTGTTATCGTAGCAAAGGGCTGTGGCGCCCCTTCATGACGCACAATTGCTCCAAAGATGAGTGTGTCAAATCCAAGGTCAAGGACCCTTCGAACAGCCTCATCCCGCGCTTCTTTGTCACAGATCCAGTCAGGCAACCCGATCGAAGTCGCCCGCGAAAGCGCAAAGTTTTTCTTCCCATCCACCCAAAGCGGGGCAAAACGGCCGGCTGTCACTTGTCCAATATTGCTCATATCCATCAAAAACTTATTTGCTCCCCCGAAAAACTCTAGCAAATCGCGTCTTTCAAGCAAAGCTTAAGAGACTGCCCTCACTCTCTTAAGCTCTGATTAGTAAAAAACAGAAACAACCATCCGATATTTAATAAAAGCTTAACACAAAGTTTATCGCGCAAACAAAATAACAACCTACAATTAAACAAAATATTATTTTTAATATAGGTTGTTATGAATTCATACAATATCCCGGTTAATTCATCCTTCATTCCCTTCGACGGCATCCATCATTACCAGGAATTAATTATTAAACACTTAGACCAAGAAGACAAGACAAAAGCTGTTTGCCATGAGCTGGTGCAATTCCTGCAAAACCATGCAGCATCTTACAATCAAACTTCTCTAGCCAACTGCCAAAAGCGTCTTCAAAAGATCCTCTCCACCGACGGGCTCAAAGAGAAAAAAATTGCCAACCTCTTCGGAGAGCTACAATCGCTGGCAAGTGCCGCTCCCGTTGCATACCAATCTCAGCGAAATCCCATTCAGCCCTCAAGGCATGAAGCACTGTCCTTGTTAAGCCAGCAAATGTCCACTATCGCCACGATCCGCAAAAACTTAAAAGATTTGAAAAGAAGCACCCAAGAAATTGTAGTCCAAGGTTTACTCACAACACAAAGCGCCAAAGCATATGGCCAGTACTTCGAGAAGCGCTTTAACGCCATCTTGCAAAACATCCTGTTTCATGCGGTCAAAAAAATGGAGCAAAGGGGTATCAAAGGGCCGGATATGACCCAGTGGACGGCTTTAGTTTTAGGGTCCCTTGCCCGAGGAGAGGGACATCCCTACTCCGACATCGACATGGTGATTTTAATCGACCCCTCGTTAGAGGGAGATAATGAGGCAAGAAAGTACTTTGAAAACCTGATGCAAGAGGTTTCAGACCTTGTTCATCAAGTGGGAGAGGAAGCCGAGGGGTTTAAACTCTGCGGCGGGAACTTGACGCCTCCCTATATGGCCTATCCTTTCCGCTTCGCCGACAAGAAGAACTCACCGGACGCAATCGAGGGTGGAATGGGCTCGTTCATAGCGACGCCGCATCGTCTTGCCATCTTATGCTACCAATCCGCGACATCGTATGTCCCGATGAAGCGAACACCCAGCATGCAACTTCTGCCCATCACGGGAAACGAAAACTTAATCGCCCCTTCGCTACTCGACGCGAAACCGATCATCGGTAACGAAACCCTTTTCACCCAATTCTACGAGCTAAGAAAAATGGTCGGCTCGCTAAAGGCATCTTCTCTTTTCGACGCCTCACGCTACTCAGACACTCCCTGGAAAGAAGACAACACCGCACAAGACCTTTTTTATAAATCCATTTTAGCCATGTCCGTCCACGGCAGAGGGGCTCATGATTTCGAAAAAGAGAAAGTCAATATCAAAAAGGATTTCATGCGTCCCATCCAGATGGGTATCTCAGTCCTCGCGGCGAAATTCGATCTGCAAGAAAAAGGAACAGCCGATAGAATTGATGCTCTTGCAAGTAGAGGATTCTTTAAAAAGAGAGAAGCCGGATTGCTGAAAGAAACCTACCTCACTCTCTACAAAATGAGGATTGAGGAGTCTGCCCTCTTCAGTGGTGAGAACGACGACGTAGCTCTATCGGAAAAGGCTATTTTGGAAGCCGCCGAAGAGCAGCACCAGAAGCTCAGCGAGTTTTGTAAACTGCGTGATAGCGAATCGGCTCTTCTCGCCTCGAAAAAAGAGGGTCGAGAAAGCGTGGCGGATTTGATTCGGAACAGGCTACTCCAAGATGCCTACCTAGAAGAGATCAATCATTTGTCAAAATTTACGGCATTGAACAGAGTGATAAGGCCCGAGACATTCGATACCCACAAGGCTGTTTGCACTCGTACAATCGATTCGATGAGAAAATATCACGAATGTCTCTGACAAACACCGATAGAATGTTATCTATTCAACATCAGCGACTTAATTTAGCGCTCCCCAACGAGAGGGGCGCTTTTTTTTTGCAGGTTTTGCTAGAGAAGCGGTCGATTCTTTCCGAAGAAAAGTAAAATTGCTATGATCCGTTTTTCATGACCAGAAACAAAGTAAGATGACCATGGATAGACTGCAAGCCCCTATCGACGTGAAAAACTCCCTCTGCCTTGAACAAGAAGAGGCTGCTTTCATCGGCAAATCCAGGGAAACTATCCGTTCCATACTGGATGGTGAAGACACGCGGAAAATCTGCATTGTCGGCCCTTGTTCGATCCACGACCTTTCCGCGGCCATCGAATATGCCGAAAAGTTAAAAAAACTACAGGCGGAAGTTGAGGAGACATTCCTCTTAGTCATGCGCTGCTACATCGAAAAGCCGCGGACGCAGCTTGGCTGGAAGGGTCTTTTGTACGATCCGATGCTCGATGGCACTGGAAACATGAAAGAAGGAATCAGGCTTGCCAGAAGCTTGCTGATCCATCTGGCGAAGATGCGCGTGCCGGCCGCGACAGAGATCATCGATCCGTTTCTCGTCGGTTATTTTGACGACCTCATATCCTGGGGCTGCATCGGGGCGAGAACATCCGAGTCGCAAACGCACAGGCTGATGGCGTCAGGGTTGTCGATGCCAGTCGCGTTCAAAAACACCACGGACGGCAACGTTAAAGTTGCCATCAACGGCATTATTGCGGCCTCACAATCGAATGCGTTTATCGCGCTGGATGAAAATGGCTCCGCAGCGATGAGAAAGACCCGGGGAAACCCGCACTGTCACCTAGTTCTCAGAGGGTCGCATCACCACACGAACTATGATCATATCGCCATAGCGCAAGCCAACAAAGATCTGAAAGATTCTCTTCAAAAAGAGAGGGTGATCATCGACTGCTCTCACGGGAATTGCCGCTTCAGTCCAGATGGCCAGATTTCCCCGTTCAAATCGGTGGTTGCGCAAATGGCCGAAGGCAATGAAACAATCAAAGGAATCGTTTTGGAGAGCCATCTTTTCGGCGGTCGCCAGGAGCTTTCATCCGATCCAAGGGAACTGAGGTATGGGGTTTCCATTACTGACCACTGCCTCGACTTTGAAACAACCGAACAGCTCATACTCTGGGCGCAAGAGGCGATTAATTCAAAAATCCCTGAAAGCTCTCTTTATCCTCTACCACAGTCCTCATCCCCTTGTGCAATGCATGAAACGCTACCTTCTTAAAATTTGCTGCGGCCTCTTCGTCTTAGGGATTTTTAGCGGCTGCCAAAAGCGCCCTCTCTCTGTCGAGGTTCGGTACATCAGCGAAGAAAACCTCGCAAGCTACTATGTTGAGAGTCCTGATCCTCGCCTATCCTATCCTCGTGTCGGACAGGAATTAAAAATCCGTTGGAACATTCCGGATGAATATTACACTAAGGGCATGGTTTTATCGATCTTACTGAATATGCGTAACTACTCCGAAAGGCACTACTGCTTTGAGCTGAAGTGTCAGTCTGGTTCGAAGACTTTAGCTATCGCCAACGATGACTTCTTTGCCACGGGAGGAATACTCTCCTTTAAGGCGGAAGTGCTGAAATATGGGGTTCCGCTTTACAAAACAACTCACCAGCTGCATGTCGAGCTTATCCGTTTTGAAGACTGGCAATACAGTCCCGAGGAAGAAGGCGATTCTTCAGAAGAACCGCCTCTACTTGAAGAATTACATGATGAGCAAGGCAAATACAAAGGCGAAGAGGGCGAATGACTCGATAATCCCGACCGCCGCAAAGCATTTCCCGAAGATCGCCGGTTGCTTGGCAGACGCCTGAATACCTGTCGCACACACTTTACCCTGATAAATAGCCGATGCCATGATGGCAAGGCCTGATGAGAAGCCGATGCCGATGCCGGAAAGGGGCGAAAGTGTTCCCGCCTGAATGGCACGGCTCATGAGCAGCATCAAGATAAATCCGTAGATTATCTGCGATGACGGAGCTGCGGCCATCCCGATAAATTTACCATGTCCTTCTTCGACACGACTCATTACCGCGTGTGACGCCATTCCGGCGATACCGCAGCCAATGGAACTTCCAATCGCCGAAAGCCCGAGAGCGAGCGCCGGTCCAACCATATCCAAGTTCATGAAATTTCTCCTGTTGTTTATTCTATATCAATCTTTTTTAATGGGTCAAACATCCTGCCTCCGCCTTGAAAGCTGTAGTGGTACCACTCGAGGAAATTAAGACGCAAACCGTGAATGACTCCCCCCATAATCGCCAGAGCGATATTGATGCTGTGTCCAACAATTAGGATCAAAACTCCGCCGGCAAAGAATACGCCTTCAGCAAACCCATTCACCGTTGCGCTAACAATTCCTCCAGCCAAGCCGAGAGCATAAAGACGAAGATAAGAGAGGATGTCGGCAAAGATCTGGATCACTGTCATCACCTCTAAAATCCCCAAGATCTTACTCGACCAAATCGCCACTGCCACTGCCATGAAAGTGCCGATGCCCATCAGTGCAAGCCCGTTACTCTCAAGAGATTCATGACTCAAATCGAAAAGATAGTGGGCCATCACGTTCTCGTGGAGATATTCCGGTATGTAAAGCACACCTCCTATCAAGAAGATGATCCACCCCAAAGCGGTATAATTCCTGTCGAGATAGCGAAAAAGCGACAAGATGATGTGGACAACGCCCACCATCAAGGCAATCTCCACCATCAACCCTTGGGAGGTTTTGTCGAGCATCACATATTCTTTGGCTTCTGCAGGCCCGGTCGTCCCTTTACTGATGATCTCTTTCGGATCGGTTAAAGAGGCTGTTTCAGGAAACTCCTTGATCCAGGCGTCATAAGAGGCGTCTTTGACACGGTAACTGTAGGCAATCTTTTGCTCGGCAAGATATGTCGTCAGGGAAAACTTACGCAAGGGGCTGTCGGGCGGAAAACTTAAGCCAAAGACAGAGGTGGTGAGGAGGCCCCAGGCAACACAGCACGAAAAGAGAATGACGCTTAAGTTCAAAACCCTTCTGCCTGTTCCCTTAGCTGTGGGAAATTTAAAGAACTTGAGCCAAAGACAGACACAAAGGAGGATAAATCCATAGCCCGCATCGCCGATGATCATGGAAAAAAACAGGGCGAACGCAAAAAACACCCACAGCGATGGATCCCTGTCGGTAAATGACGGGGTGTCATAAATGTGAACCAAATCCTCCCCTATCCTGGCTATGCCCTTGTTCTCCAGATAAGTAGGTATTGTATCGGTTTCTTCTATAGCCACCTCTTCAAAGTGGACATTCATCTCCTCGACAAGGCGCTTTAACTCTTCGGTTTTGTTGGCCGGCACGAAGGCCGTAGTGAAAAAGAGCTGTCCTTCGATCGCTTTCTCTGTCGACTCTTTGGCATTTTGCAGGTGGTAACCATTCAGATGCTCAATGAAGGCGTGGTGTAGGTAGGTGTTGTACTTGGCTAGGCTTTTAAGCTTGCTTTCCAGCTCCCGAACCTCAACCTCTGCCTGGTGGCGCCTCCTCGAAAGCTCTCCAACGGTCTTTTCGATCTTCATCTCAACCATACCTTCAATGGGCTGGTACTTTTCTGCTATAGAAACAAAGTAATCCATCCCGTGGTCGGTAGCGACAAAGAGAACATGATCAGGAAGAGTCTCATCGTGGTGCCTTCCCTTTTTGGCGCAAAGGAAACTGATCGTCCGCTGGCCCCTCGCTTTGATATACTCAAGATCTTGAAGTGAAAACTCCCCGAAAATTTCAATCCTGGCAATCTCCAGCTTCAGAATACGATCCTCTTCAAGCAACTTTTCAATCCGCTCTTTTAGCCCGATGATCTCTTCCGCTTTTAAAAACGCCTCATCAAGGCGGTCGGTTTCAAGCTGCTCGACAACGGGTAACCCCCGTAAAATTTTGATTGCATGCAGGATTTTTTGAAGCCCATCCGGAAGCTCGCGGCCCTTGGCTCCTTCTTGGATAAAATGAATAATACCGAGCTCTTGCGCCTTTGTGAAAAAGGGAGCTTTCGACTCTTCGGTGCCGACAAACAGATATTTTTTGACATCAATACGCATTAAAGCTCAAGCTCCTTTGGCTGCCTTTTCCAGTGCCATCTGTTTCTTTCTCGCTTCGATCTTTGCTTTCGCAACCTTGGCTCTGCCAACCGCGGCAAGGTCTTGATCTCCCAAAAACACCTTGATCTTCTTAATATTGGCCACAGTTCCCGGAATCAGGATCTTCTCAAAGAGGTTGACGCGGATGGACACTTCTCTCAATTCTTTCTCTAGCGCTGCTTTCTTCTCTTCAGCAACAATCAACGCAGCTTTAAGCGAAGCGGCTTTCTGCAATTTGATGATGGCGCCGTCAACCCACGCCGGGGCTTCAAACAAGCTGTAGCTAAAGGGGTGGAAGGTAACACCATCCAAGTAGGGAACTTCCACTCCCGCAATATTTTCGTACCGCTTTTTCACTTCACTAATCGCAGCAGCTTCCCTTAAGTCGATCGCTTCCACATCAGTCAAAAGCTTGCTGAAAGTGTAAACTTCTGCCACCGCGCTCTTCTCTCTCTCCCATAAGGCAGCGATCTCCGCGCGGGCAGTATTGACCTCTTCCTGCAGCATCATTTTCTTCAGTTGCAAAACAGGAAGATATTTTTTGAGCTGCTCAAGCTTTTTCTGCTGCTGCCTCAATTCGTTTTTTGTCAGTTTTATCTCTGCCATGCAAGAAGACTCCTCAAAGACTTACGCTTTATTAGCGGCAACTTGAGGCCAGTAGCGGGCGACAAGTTTCTCTTTGAGACCAAGCTCTTTTGGCTCAAAACACTCAGCGAGCATCATCCAGCCCATATCCAAGGCCTCTTCGAGAGCATGGTTGACTTCCAGATTCATCATCCGCTCTTCAAAGAGCTTACCGAAAAAGAGCAACTTCTCGTCCCACTTCGACAGACGGAATCCCATCCCCTGTCGCTCCCTTGCCCTTTTAGAGTCTGAGTAGAGGCGGATCATCGTATTGGCAAGGTCACCGTGATCTTCGCGGGTGACCTTTCCGATGACGTTCTGTTTAAGTCTTGAAAGCGAACCGAAAGGATCGATGCGTCCGCCGTGAAGATAGAACTGTCCTTCAGTGATATATCCAGTGTTATCCGGTACGGGATGGGTCACATCATCGCCGGGCATTGTCGTAACGGCAATGACGGTAATGGAGCCGCTCCCCTCGATCATGACAGCCTTTTCGTAACGGGAAGCAAGATCGGAATAGAGTGAACCTGGATATCCCCGGTTGGAAGGCACCTGATCCATCGTGATAGCAATCTCTTTGTTGGCATCGGCGAAAGAAGTCATGTCTGTCAGCAATACCAGCACGTCCTTATCTTCGATGGCAAACTTCTCCGCGCAGGCAAGAGCCATGTCCGGCACCAGCATGCATTCAACGGCAGGATCTGTCGCACGGTGGATGAACATCACTGTTTTGTTGATGGTACCGGCCTGCTCGGCATTGTCGATGAAGGCCTGGTATTCAGCAAACGTAAGGCCCATGCCGGCGATGATCACGACATCGGCATCGGTCTGGTTGGCGATCCTCATCAGGAGCTCGTTATAAGGCTCGCCGGGAATGGAGAATATGGGGATTTTCTGCGACTTGACGAGGCAGTTGAACATATCGATCATCGGGATGTTGGTTCGCACCATCTCCCGCGGAATAATCCTTTTGGTCGGGTTGAAGGAGGGCTGACCGATGTCGACTCCGATTCCGACAACCTGGGGACCCGAATCGATGGGCTCCCCGGCACCGTTAAGACGCCTTCCTAAGAGAGACTCACCGTAAGTTGCCTGCATCTGTCTGGAGAGAAACGTCACTTTATCTCCCGTTGAAATTCCACGAGTGTTTTTAAACACCTGCAGAGTCACATCGTCTCCCTCTATCATCAGGACTGAAGCAAAAGTGCTGGAGCCGTCGGCTAAGTCTACCCGGGCAAGCTCGCCGAGGCTGACGCCTTGCGCTTTAACGCGGATTAAATTGCCCCGCATATCCTGGATTCTTTCATATACTGTTTTCATGGATGGTCTCTCTTTTCTTCTGTTCCCCAAATTGCTTAACTGGCCGATCCTGCTGCGATCTTCTCTTTGACCTTTTCCAGATCCCTGAAGTACTCTTTTGATTCGAACTCCAGGTAGTTTAAGTTTTTAATCAATGTCTGCAGCTGCAGAAAATACTCTCTTGCTTCATCGTGCGTTTTGAAGGTGAAAGCGGCATCAAAGATTGCCTTCATGATCTCCAGAAGCGGCACCTGCCTCTTTAGGGGCGTGTAGGCATCGATTTTATCGAAGGCGTTTTGCTGCAGGTAGACAAAATCATAGAGCTCGGCTTTAAGAAAAACGACAAGGTCGCTGATGGCCGTTCCTTCCTCGCCGACTACCGCCATCCTTTTGCCAATTTCGGAACCTTGCTTTAAGAACTGGTTGGCTCTTCTGACAGTCCTACCCCACTCATCCATCAACCCTTTAAGTTCCTTGCCGACCTCTTCAACATAAGACGACCACGAGATCAGCGGGTCTATCGCGGGATAGCGCCTTGAATCGGAACGCTCCCGGGAAAGCCCGAGGAAGGCACCGACGACAGACAACGTCGCTTGCGTGACCGGCTCTTCAAAGTTTCCTCCTGCCGGAGAGACGGCGCCGCCAATAGTGACCGACCCTGTCTTTCCGCTTCGAAGAGCTACAACGCCGGATCTTTCGTAAAATTCAGCGATCCTTGACGAGAGGTAGGCGGGGAACGCCTCTTCGCCGGGAATCTCTTCCAAACGGCCGGACATCTCTCTTAATGCCTGTGCCCACCTGGATGTAGAGTCGGCCAAGAGAAGCACATCAAGCCCCATCTGTCTGTAGTATTCGGCTATAGTAACACCCTGGTAGATGGAAGATTCCCTGGCGGCAACAGGCATCGAAGAGGTGTTGCAGATGATGACTGTTCGCTTCATGAGGGTTTCCCCGGTGTGCGGATCTTCCAGATGAGGAAACTCTTTAAGGATCTCGACGACCTCTCCGGCCCGCTCGCCGCAAGCGCAGACCACTACGATGTCGACGGAAGAGTACTTCGATAAGTGGTGCTGAAGGACTGTTTTGCCGGCGCCGAAAGGACCCGGAGTACAGAATGTTCCTCCCTTCATTACAGGAAACTGCGTGTCAATGATGCGGCAGCCCGTAACCATCATTTTCGACGGCTTTTGCTTCTCTCCCATCTGGAGCGGGTTTTTAATCGGCCACCTCTGCACCATGGTCACTTCGATCTCTTTGCCGGTTTTATCTTCAAGCTTGGCAACGGGTGTGTCGATGGTGTAGGAACCGGGAGTTGCCACCCACTTCACTTTATATTCCCCCCAAAGGGAAAAGGGCACCATGATTTGGTGATGGAATCGCTCTTCTAAAACTGTGCCGAGCGAATCACCGCGCCTCACTTCCTGTCCGACCTTAGCCTTCGGCTCAAAATCCCATTTGCGCTTTCTGTCCAGAGGCGGCAGGTAGATGCCGCGGGGAAGAAAGAATCCCGCCTCTTCAGCCACTTTTTCAAGGGGGTTTTGCAGGCCGTCAAAAATGGAAGTAAGAAGTCCCGGTCCAAGTTCCGCTTCCAGCAAATTTTCCGAGAAATACACCGGCGTATTGAACCTGACGCCTTTGGTGTCTTCAAACACTTGTATCTTGGCTTGGCTGCCGACGATCTCGATGACTTCCGCCTTTAGGTTGACGCCATCCACTTCCACCATGGCAACTTCACCTTGGCGAATATTTCCGGTGAACTCCACCTGCAGCAAGTTTCCAAAGGCCCTGACTACACGTCCGGTTGCTGGTTTAGCTTTTGCTTCTTTAAGATCTATCTCAGTCGTTTGTGTCATGTTGCTTCCTTCAGGATGTTGTCGACTATTTCTTTTCCTTTCTGTTCATCAAGCTCGAGCCACTTTTCGGCGAGGACGAGCCTGGCAGTATAGCCGAGAATTTTGTCGATCGAAAAGGGATCGACTCCTTCCATTTGCGCAATTTTTTCAAATTTCCACTCGGCAACGGCCTGCTGCAGCTTGAGCGGCTCCTCAGCATTTTCCTCGTATAGAGACTTCAAATCCTGATACTCGTCGGGAGGATCAAAGCTAACAGCATCTTTCTGCGCCAGGATGCTAGCTACCAGATCGTCATCGGGATCTTCGTACTGGAGTTCTTTAGTCACATCGCGCGAAAATTTTTTGGCTCGCAGGGCCAGCATGACAAGCCTTGAGTCTCTCTCCATGCGCATCAGCTCTTTGATAAAACCGGAAGAGCCTTCCATCTCTCGATTGAAGTATAGACTTAAAAGGGCCGTAAAATCTTGCAGTCGTTCCTCTTTTGACTGATGCCTCTCGAGATAATCTTGAAAATATTCCGGCAAGCCGCTTTTTGTGACAAGCGCCTCTTCCAGATCGTTCTCATCGAAATTTCCCCTCTCGGAAAAGGGTGTACCCTTTGCCAGCGCTTTGAGATGATAAATATCAAAAAGGCGCCTGATCACCTCCACCTTTTTCAGATCCGAGGCTTGCAAATTGATCGAGAGAATCTGCATCAGATCTTTGAAGGTAAGTTCGGGAGGCATTCCAATCTGCAAGTCAGGCAGCAGGGATCCTACATAGTAGTACTCTCGAATCATCGTGCTTTACCCTGAAACAGCAGATCCCTAAAATCTTTACGCACAAAGGAGGAGATAAGTTCCTTCAGCGCCGAATCACTGATGTCGATCATCATATTTTTCTGCCCCATTTTGATCTTGGCTCCACCGGCAAAGCCGCCAATGGTCAACTCATGCCCTTTCACTTTCTTGAGCACTTCCTCTCCTAAAAGAGCCGCCACTTGCTTGGGTGGAACAGCTTTAGGAATAACAGCCTCTAAATTAGCTCCCAGACCCTCTTTCTCGATGGCATGAACCACGGCCTTAATGAGGTTGGCAATAATTTCCGGCTTTGCCATCTGCTCGTGGATTGCCTGCTCGATTTCGGGATTAAACAGCTCTGTCTCAATCTGCTGACGCAGGGTTTCCATCGTTTGCTTGGCTGCTTGGCCAAGCGATGCCTGGAAAACGTTTTTCTCGCGTGCTATCTCCTCTTTGGCCTTTTTGATCATCAACGCCGCTTCCTCTTCAGCCTCGCCGATCACTTTCTTTGCCCTCTCTTTGGCCTCCTCCACAAGGCGCTCCGCTTCTCTGTGCGCTGGCTCAAGCGTCTCTTTGCGCAGGACATCACAAATTTTCTGTATCTTATCTTGACCCTTTTCCATCTGCTTCATCGTACATCCTCACAATAGTGAACCTTCGGCATTCTAAAGATTTACTATCTGTAATCCGAAGATAAGCTTCAACAAAAAATCCCCAAAACCATCTTAACACTATCTTAAAAACAAAACTCTTAACATGAATTAAAAATATCTTTTGGTATAATAATAAATGAAGGGTTTTTAAAAGGAGTTAACAAAATGAGCTTCTCTGTTGATCGCTCTGCCATGACGCCCGCCTTTCAAACCGCGTCAGAGATGCAGCAAGGAATTGCTAAAGATGGCGGTAAAAGCTTCTCCCAGGACTTTGCGGTAGGAGACAAAAAGTTCACTGTCACCTTGAATTACCCCAAGGGTAGAGAGGTCTCGCCTGAGACAGCTCAAAAAGACATGGAAGGCAAGGTTGGGAAAATGCTCACTCTGGCGACAGAGCTCGGCCTTGGTGACAACGGCCTTGAAAAAATCAAGATGAACGACAACCAAGTGATCGGTAAATGGCGCGGTGAGGACGGCAAATCTGTCAAACACAACGTTATCGATAAGCTGAAGCAGGAAAGAGCCGAGGCTGCAGGCAATCCAGAGAAACTCATGCAAATCGACAAAAAGCTGGCGAACTTGGGAAAAGTCTCGAATGTCTTTTCGTCCATTCTTCCCCTTTCAGTCGGGAGCAAGACGAGCACAGGTGTTGTCAGCGAGCTGACAGCGACGACGCCGCACGAGAGTGTCAACCAGGGCGGAGATGCCAAAGCTGTTAAGGCATTCGAGAAAGAATTCTACACAGCCTACAACTCAGCTCTCACCCATGCCACGGAACTTGAAGGAGAAGATAAAGCGAAACTCTCGCTGCTTCTCACAAAATACACAGTCGCTTCAGAAAAGTTGGACAAGCTAGTCGCCGACGGTAACGCCTCGCCCGAAGAAATTAAAGCTCTCCGTGAAGAGATCGGAAAATACTCACTGGAGTTGAAGAAAGGATTCGACTCTTCCCAGGAGAAGATCTTTGCCAATTTGGAACAGAACCTGACGGCGATGACCCATGTCTACAACACCGTCGTGGATGAAAGAAAAGCCCTGGAAGCTGGCAACCGACCGGAAGATAAACCTCGAATCAAACAACTTAAAGCGCTCGAAGAGAAAATGGAGGCCAAGATCAGGGAGGGCAACGCCGTCATCGGCCATACTGCCCTGTCGACGAACGGCTTCACCGCCACCAAATCCCACGTGATCGCCTTTGGAGCCGTGCTGGAAAAGAAGATGGAGCTCCTGGAACGCAAATCTGAGCTTGAAGCGTCTGGAAAAACGGGCCGGCAGCTTAAAAAAATCAATAAAGAGCTCGCAAAAGCCCCATCAAGCGAGACGCTTAGCAAATCGGCCGCAGAGATTCAGACAAAACTTACGAAATCAGCCATCCACATCGTCAGCCAGCAAGAAGCCAAAGCTCTGAACCGTGCCCATGGCGAACTTGCCTGGGGAGCCTCCCACGTGAATATGGCGCTCACAACCCCTGCCAACTGGACAGAGGTGAAGACAGCTCTCGTCAAATTCTCAAGAAGCGGCAGAGCACACACAGCCGTGTCCGTCCTGAAACCGCTGAACATCTCCGACAAAGGCGGAGTGCCCGCCGGACTTCGGTCCCATGACAAGTTTGATCAAAGAACAGCCAACCTGATCATGACAACAACCTATGTCCTCGGCAGCGAGGGACAAAAATCGGGAGAGAATGTCTCGTTCCGGGGCGGTCAATTTCCAACACCGGAATCTGCCAAAGAAGCCATCGAAGCCATTATCAGACATCTTCCGCCGGGCCAAAGCCTTGAATTTCTGCACATCAACGCCTTATTAACTCCAACAGCCATGACGGCTATTAAGAAAGACAAGCTTTTGCTTTCCGCTCACAAGAAGAGCGTGATGGAAGCGCTGGATATGCTAGTCCAGGAAGCGCGAGGCCCAAACAAGGCTAAATTCGCCAGCCTTAAAGAAAACATAGGCCTCAGCAACCATGGTGTTAACGAGGGAGCTGTGGGTGAATTGAAATTCTTAGGGATGCGGATCCAGCTTGGTTGGCACACCTCTATGGCGGACTACACCAACGATGCCAGCCAGAAATTGAACAAAGCTGTCTTTGGAAAGCTTGAATCAATGAGGGAAAAAGCCGGTGGCGATGATCTCGCAGCGATTACGGGCGATCTCGACCGCTTGGGCGCCATGCTGCATGTAGGCCAGGAAATGGAAGCAGTCTTTGCCAATAACGACTACTCAGACGCCCGCGTAGGAGACAACCAGTTTAAACTTCCATCACTCTGGAAAGTCATGGACTCCCTTGTCGGTGTGCCTTGCTACACCGATTGCATGAGCGGCAAAGATAGAACCGGCAAGGTGGAAAGCAACGCCCATGAATATTTAGATGAGATCACCATGAACATCGCCGACCACAAGCTAGAGCTTGGAAAAGAGTTTCAAGGCCTCAAAGGGGGGCTTGATGGTGAGAAGCTGGAGGCCTGGACCGGCCAGGAAAAGGTGCTGACTGCCGCCTGCTTTAAGAAAGAAGAGCTCGGAAAATTTCATAGAACTCTTCAAGAAAAGGGAGTTGAGGCATTCAAGAAAGAGCTGACAGATGCAGTGCAGGAGAAAATTTCCGATGTGAGAAAAGGCCTTGGCATGGAAGTAGACTCCAAGGGCTTCATGGAAGAGAAGAAAAACATTCCCAGAAGTGTCTTCAAAGCGGGCGTCGATGGAATCCCGACCAATGAGCCTAAAATGAAAAAATTCGGCGATCTTAAGACCAAATTCCCGGATGTTGCTGTCAGCAGCATGTATGGGAGAGAGCCGATTGATTTCACGAAACTATCTCCAAAGGAGATGGCAAAAATGGAAGGAAAACTCAGCGACAGACAAAGAGAGGCGGTAAACAGAAGGCTCAGCCAGCTTTCGGGTTCTATGCAAGTCACTCAAATCAACACCGGGAAACCGGGCTTTAAGCTGGATGTGGGTGAGCCTCTGGCAAAATTCTCTTCTGGATTCGACCGCGAATTCGTACTCTACAAACTCCTGACCGCAAATGCCTTCAGCCCCAATTTCTTCTCCGACCTCGACAAGTGGACGGGCCTTCATGAGCTCGACTCCGACTCGAGAGGGAAGTATCAAGAAGAGTTCCACTCGATCGCCCACAACCAGTCGTTGTCGATGGAGAAAAAAATCGAAGGGTGGACAAAAGTTCTTAGAGAAATTGAGGAAGACAAAATGCAAACGATGGTTCCCAAAGCTAAAGTCAAAGCTTAGACAGTAAAAAAAATCGTTATAGATCTCTGGCCTTAAGACGGTTAAACAGCATTTGACCGCTGAGGCCCCTTTTTACTCCTTTCAATATATCCAATTCATTCAAAAGCACCTCTTTGATTCATTCTCATGGAATAACAATCCCCTCTTTCAAAAAAACCGAAGGTTTGTTAAGCCTTTCTGTGTTCATTTGTTCTCAACACCTATGAAAGGAATTCATATGAATCTCAAAACACTAACACAAGCACCGGCTCTTCTTTGTACTATCTGCTTTATCTCCGGCCCCTTAGCTCATGCATCGGCCGACACGCCGGCTCCGGGAGCTGCAAAGGAGTCAGATTCGGCAAAAGAGAAGGGGTTTTTGACTTTCTCTCCTCCCCAGGGATGGCGGATGGCCGATCAGAAAGATTTACCCAAATCCGTAAAGCTGATGGTTGTAGGACAAGGCAGTTTCGCATTCCCTCCCTCGATCAACTTAGGAACCGAAAAATTTCAGGGTACGCTCAGAGAATACCTTGGGATGATCAAAGAGATCAACAATGCTCAAGGGGCAGAGTGGAAAGATCTCGGGACAATCAAGACAATGGCCGGGAACGCCAGCCTCTCGCAAGTTGATTCAAAAACGGAGTGGGGCGATGTACGCATGATGCATGCCGTCATGGTGAGAGATGGAAACGCCTACATCCTGACATGCGCAGCTCTTAAAGAAGAGTTTTCCAAGTTCTACAAAGACTTCTTCAGCTCGATGCGCTCCTTAAATTTCACGAATGACCCCATCCGCTCGCTGACCGGAAAAGAGCAGAGAGAGGAAATGATTTCCCTTCGAGAGGACCTTCAGAAGAGCTTCAAGCAGCTAGCAGATCAAAACCAAATCGACCTGCGAAAAAAAGAAAAGGCCCTAGAACTATTTGAAAGCCCCGAATTCCAACAATCCGTATGGACACCCTTCAAGGAGAAACTTAAAAAGGACTTTGCCGAATATGGCAGTGAATGGCAGAATGAGCTCCTCCTCTATGTGAGGGAAGATCTAATCCAAAAAAAATAAGCGCATCCAGTTCAATTGCAATAACTTTAGAACAACCCAAAAAAATTGGATAATCTCAACAAAAAAAAATTGCATGAAATAAATCACTATGTGATAAGTGACTTTCAAAAGCTAAATTGACCTGAGTCAGAATTTTAAAGGAGAATAAGAATGAAAATGTTCAAGCGAATGATAGCTTCGACAGCGCTGGCAGCGATGCTCTTCTCATCAGCCCCTGTCAAAGCTGATTGCTATGACTACACCGGAGGATGCGGCTACGAAGAGTGCAGAAGAGCTTCCTGCCTGGCCCCATGCATCGCACTTGGCACAATCGCCCTTGTCGCCATTGTAGCTATCGCAGTGCAGAAATCCCACCACGGACATGGCCACAGCCATTAATCTCAGTGAAAACATTCGAATGTTTTATGAAAAGGGCAGTTTATGCCCTTTTCTTTTTTCTGCTGATATTCTCCGGTTGCTGCACTAAAAATGTGGCATGGCAATTCGATTCTTTTTGTGAAAGAACCTGCAACGGCTTCAAAAAAATCAGATATGTCGATGCCAACATCTGCAAGAATCTCGAAGTTGATTTCATTCTTAGCTCAGAAGGGCTGCGAATGTATATCAGCATCCTCTCGATCCCCCTTAGGTCTTCACCCGGCGCTCCTCAAACAACAGAGTGCAAACTTCACTACGGCGATGGTGCCGAAGACACCATCCAGCTCTCTAGACTAGAGGGCGGCCAGCGCTTTTTAGTTCCTGACGATGCAATGCACACAGTCATCGACAGACTCTGGGCGGGAGACTCCGTGGTCATCAAGCTCGGCCGCTACGAAGGAATCTTGGTGAGCGACAATTTTAGAGCGGTTTATCAGGAGCTTCTCAACAAAAGCTCTTGCTCTGTCAAAGTGCACTGGTCTTCATTCTCCCTCCGTTAGTCCAACTCTTTCCTCACAGTACTCTCCTTACCCCAATCTTTTAATTGATGATTTGCAAACTACCGCGAATCATCAACACACTCCTCTTTAATCACATTTATTAAAAATAACAATTTAACAAAACCTCTCACCAACCATTCTTTACACAATATTAATAAATATTCATTATACTTAGCTTTTTGAATTTATTTTTATTACATTAAAACAGTAATCTCATGAAAATATTTAATATTGAAAGCAAATGCCGCCAAATTTCAGCAACCAAGCAAGCGCTCGTTTCCGCTTCGATAAATGAAGATCTAGGCTCTATTGCCCGGGCTGTTCGCCATCTCGATAACACTCAGCTGTCAGGATTTGCTGTTATCTTATTTAAGATCATGTCTGTTGTTATCCGTCTATTCTTTGGCAATCCTGCAAAAATCAATAGACTTCTTAACGAAGACAAACACACAAAAGAAATTTTAAAGTGCTCAAGAAAATTCTCGCAACTAGCTGATTTTCAAAAGCACATAAAGCACCCTTTTATTATCACCGCCGGAAAAGTCGATACTATCGCAACTCGCTATCAGCTGAAGGCCTACAAAGCCCGAATTTTCTCGCAAAGGATAGATGATTTAAAAACCTTGTTCAGAGCCCCCTCTTCCGATAATGAGAGGAAAGCATTGTACAGTTCGACACCGGAAAAGTTACTGAAGCTACTGCGCAACACAGCCGATATGTACGCCCCGCCCGAGACCCAAGTAGAAATGACCGCCCAAAACTTCGACATTTGGCTTACAAAACTATCCGCATTAAAAGACGCCTATGGAATGAGTGCGCTTGATCAGTTATCGGAACTTTACAAAAAGAAGTGCAACGTATTATTTGAAATCACCCGATTGAGAGTTCTACAGAACAAGCTGTCTTCTAAGGAACTAAATGAGTCTGTCGAAGAATTAACCAAAGAATTTATTGACACCACCAAGACTTACCCTCCCCACGCCGAGATCGAAAGAGAAACTCTAGGATCGATAATTTCCAATGCCTTGGCCTCATTAGAAGAAAACACCCTCTCAAAAATCGATTCGCTCGTAAAAGACCTAATAAATAGCGTTTACGATGAATTTGCCCTACACCAAGTTTCAGCTGAAAGACTCCTCCCGCTAATCCCTAAAGAAGAGATAGCAAAGCCCCTCAGTGTGACAATGATTGGAGCTGAGTTTACAGGTTTTGTTAAAGAAGGAGGTCTTGCCGAGGCTCTAGAAGGCATGACAAAAGGTTTAAAAGCACAAAATCAAGAAAACAAAGTACGAGTAATCCTCCCAAACTTCAGCACCTTCCCTGCTTCCATAAAGGAGAAAATATCGCTTAATCCCCCGCTTAATTTTCAAACAGCAGAGGGAGTGGAATATTCTGTCTCCATACTCAACCAGGATGGAATTGATTTCTATTTGATCAATCATCCCTGCTTCAAGCTCAAAGGTGAAAAGGCCAGCATCTACGGCCCTGACGATGAAACGGTAAAAAGGCGCTTCGTTACCTTCACAAACCTTGCTGCTGACTTGGCTAAACGCACCCCTACTGACGTAATTCACCTGCATGACTGGCACGTTGCAGGAGTAGCACTCAAATTAAAGAAAGAAAATCCAAAAAACTGGAAAACCGGAACTGTCCCCCCCATTGTTTTCACCTATCACAATAACTCAAGAGGTGCTCAAGGAAGGCTTTCATCGAGTGGAATTTATAATTACGACTCTGTCGTTCAAGGTTTAATCGAAGCAGGCATCGCGAGCGAGAAGGTCAACGTATTTGCTGAAGTACTTAAAGTTGCTGACTGCGTGACAACCGTTTCTGAAACATTTGCCATCGAAAGTCAGGAGGTCGAAACGGGAGAAGGGGTATCTTTCGCTGTGCGTGAAGCTGCCAGGATGGGCAAGTTAACGGGGATCATCAACGGAAGCAACCCTCACAGCTGGAATCCAGAGGAGGACAATACGCTCAAGCACTGGAGAGGCTCCGATGGAAGTGAAATTGATTTAAGCTATCATCCGAATCTTTCACCATTGAAAATTTCATCAAAAAAAATCTTTGGCTAAACGCGAGCTTCAAAAGTGGATTCAGAGACAATTCCCCGAAAATCAATTCGACCCCACAAAGCCCATCGTGACCTTTATAGGGAGATTTGATTCCAAACAAAAGGGGCTTGATAAACTTGAAGAGGCAATCGATGCAACACAAGCGGCGGGTGGGCAATTCATCGTCATGGGCTGTTTGGAAGATCAAAATGCTACCAAATTGCTTGACAGTTTGCAGGAAAAGTACAAAAACACAGTTCTTTTCATCAGAGATTATAAAGACGCAAACGGGCGTCTTCATTATCAGCAAGGCGATCAGGAACGCCCGGGTTGTGCCTCTCTCATCAGAGCGTCTTCAGATTTCATTTATATCCCCTCCAAGTTCGAGCCTTGCGGTCTTGTCCAGTTTGAAGGCTGGCTCTTTGGATCGCTGGCAATCGGATCTGACGTAGGAGGTCTTGCTGACACTATTATCTCGCCGGAAAAGGACGCATGTGCCTTTAACGGTTATCTTTTCAATAGGGATGACAAGAAAAATTGTGCGGCTAATACGATTCAACGAGCCATCGAAACTTTTGTCACTCTCTCGGATTGTGAAAAAGGAGCCCTAGCCAAGCGGTTGATCGAACAAGGAAGACAATATAGCTGGACCACATCCCCTGTCGGCCTCTCCCCGATCGATAAATATCGGTTGGTCTATGCGCAAGCCAAAAAACTATCCTCAAGACGCTCTCAGATTCAGAAGCCTACCGCAAACATTCTGGAAAGACTGAATCAAATCAGAAACAGAATAGCTCCCCCTCACTCCAAGCAAAGAGAAACCAACCTCAAGGAAGAGGCCTATTTAAAGTATTTGAGCTCTAAGAATCCGCAAGAAGAGATGCTTGAAAAGCTGTTTTTGGATCTTCCTGTTGATTTACGCACTCAAGTTCCCTTGCCATACGGACGAACATGCAAGATCAACCTTCACAAATCCCTCGGCGCTCACCAGATAAATAGAGGCTTTAGGTTCGGGCTTGATGCTCCGAATGCAAAAGAAGTCAACTTAGTTCTCGTAGCCGCAGATGGAACTGAAAAGAAGCTACCCATGATCCAAGATTCCAAAGGCATTTGGAGGCGCAAAGTTATAGGGATCTCCCCAGGGAGCTTCTATCAATACGAAGTCAATGGCGTCAGGAAACTTGATCCATACGGGAAAGAAGTGGCCAATCATCCTGCGCCGGAAAATGCGCCTTGCTCTGTAGCAGTTAAGAGCAACTACAGGTGGAAAGATGCGCAATGGATGAAAGAGCAGGTAAAGGAGCGACCTGCCGATAAGCCAATCAGCATCACCGAGATCCACCCCCTCATTTGGAAGAAAAAAAAGGGCGGGTATTTAAATTACCGGGAACTGGCCCCTCTTCTTGTTGAACACTGCAAAAATGCAGGCTTCACCCATGTCGAACTGATGGGAATCTTAGAGCACCCTGACGTACGTTCGTGGGGGTACCAGGTATCGGGATTTTTTGCGCCCACCAACAGAATGGGATCTTCTGATGATTTTAAATTTCTTGTGGATCACCTGCATAGCAACAATATTGGCGTCATACTCGATTGGATTCCCGCTCATTTTTGCCGAGACAGTTTTGGACTTGCGCATCTCGATGGCAGCAACCAGTATCAACCCTGTGGCCTTTCCGCCTTTTTCGCTGCCAGAACCTGGCTGTACCAATGGGGAACCTATTTCTTCGATTTTCGCAAACAGAACGTGCGAAATTTCCTATATTCAAGTGCCATGTACTGGATAAAGGAAATGCATATCGATGGACTAAGGGTAGACGCTGTGAAATCGATTCTACTCAGCGAAAACGGTAATGAAGGCGCAAAATTTTTCAAAAATTTGAATACCCAGATCCACCGTGAATTCCCACACGTTATGACTATAGCGGAAGACTACTCCAGCAGAATAGACACCACTTCATCCCCGGCAGTCGGAGGACTGGGCTTCGACTTCAAATGGAATATCGGCTGGAAAAATCATGTGCTCGACTACTTCTCGTTAGCTCCTCATGACAGAAAAAAATCCTATAAAACGATTACCAAAGCAGTAGACTCAGATAAATTTCACAAAATGATCCTGGCTATCTCGCACGATGATCTTCAAAAAAGCGCGAAGGCGCTCATCGCCAAAACGCCTGATCTCAGCAATGAGGACAAATACAGTAACCTGAGAGCCTTTTTTGGTTTGCTGACGGGAATGCCGGGAAAAAAGCTGATGTTTACGGGGTCTGAAATAGGATCCGATAAAGCGTTTGACACTCTTTTTGATCAGGAAAACGGACTTTTCGACCATGCTCCTAGCGAGATAGAAGAAAAAAACCTGTTATGCCTGCAAAAGCTCAACAAAATCTACAAGAGCGAACGGTCTCTTTGGGAAAGTGATGACAACGGCCACGATCTGGTCTGGATAGAAAATGATGATCCGGAAAGGCGCATCCACGCCTACAGAAGGGTTTCTGAGAAAGGTGGATCTGTCGCTTGCATCCATAACTTTTCAAAGGAAAAAGCGAAAAATTTCTTCGTTCCCCTTCAGAGCAAAGAGATCGAAAAGGAACTTCAAGAAGAGGCTCTTTTGATAAAAGGAGAGATGAATGTTTCAGCCCCCCATCATTTGATCGAATTTGAAAAAACGCAACTCGAGCTATTAAGTGGTTACCCACACCTCATCAAGAGCCTTAAATCGCAAAAGCTAATGGATAAATATTATTCAGCTCTTTTCTTAAAAAATGAGAAGCTGAGCAAATTTTTGGCGCAAAATCACATCAACATGCCTGCTGTCTCGCCTAGGGAAATTTTCAACTCGGACAGCAAAGAATTCGGCGGTTCAGGCATTTGCAATGAAAATATAGAGGCTGTGTTTGATTCAACTGGGAAGGCGCTCGGATATAGAGTCCAAGTTCCTCCCCTCAGCACACTATTTATCAAGGAGCAGGCTTACTCTCCTGTTGCTTCAGGCGCACCAGCGTCATCTGCTGGACCCTGCCATCGGGGAAGTTGACCCGGGCCGGTGCCTGGTCTTCCGTCAGGTTGTACAGGCCTGTTTCAATAATGGGAGAATTTTCGTTATTGGCAATTTTCCACGCTGCCCTGCCAGTCTTCTCATCCACCGCTCCCTCCGTCTCATAGGTCTGGTCGGTCGTTGAGTTGTAGTAGGTGCCTGCTATGGTTCCACTCTTGCTCAAAGCCAGCTGCAGGTAAATATTCGGTGTCGCCTGCGTATCGCCGTCTTTAGAAAGAGCAAAAACCCCAAGCGGAAGCCAGTCTCCGCTTGCCGTTTCCCCGGCAGGGGACGCGCTTTCGATCTGCTGATTGCTCTCTAAATAGCTCGGCCCTCCCGTTTGCTGAACGGGCTGTGCGCTGCTTGACGAAGCCTGCTGCTGACTGCCCTGAGTATACCCTTGTGAATACCCTTGAGAATAGCTCTCTTGGCTGCTTGAGCTACTGCCATAGTAAGGATAGTACCAGTCGTCGCCATATCCGTAATAATAGGGCGTCCTGTTCCAGCCAAGCCATGCGCCAATGCCTGCCGCTGTAGCCACACCCCACCAATTGCCGTTATGATTCCAGTAACCCGGGTACCACCCGTGCTGATTCCAGAAATTGTCATGGAACCAGTTATTATGATCTGGATGGTGGTTATACACATCATTGCGGACATGATTACCCCAATCAGAGCGCCTGTCTTGCCGATTGTCGCGATTTTGTAGACGCTCCTGAGTATTGGCCCTGTTGCCAAGATCCCTCTGGCCGCCCTCTGGCCTGTTACTTAGAAACTGCTTCACCTGATCCCGTGAGGCATTGCTCGCGGCAGGCCTCTGACCCTGCCTTGCACCTTGGTTGGCAAACTGCCCCCGATTGATATCGGAAGGTCGATTCTCCGGCCGTTGCACGCTTCTTGTCTGCATATTGGAGGGTCGGTTATAGCTTCTCGAAGGGTTGCCGGAGAAACTGGAGCGGCTCATAGACGGACTGCGGTTCATTGAACGCCCTCCACCGCCTCGCCCGCCTCCTCCGCCGCGCGCCTCGGCGTAGCCCACCATCAAAAATGAGGTAGCCACTAACAACAGTACAATCTTTTTCATGATACCCCCTACCCTTTTACTCTTTTGACCGTCACAGGCTCGATGTCAGGCAAAAGCTCGCCGCCGACTTCCCGTCCGGTTGATTCCCATCGATAAGTGTCTTTGTCGATCGGAGTGTAGATATTCGTGGCCGAAGCCTTGCTGCCATCGGCAAGAGTGTGGGAGGTTTCAACTACCCAGCTATCGCCCTTCTTGTGCCAGATTCCCTCGCCAAATCCTCCGTCGGAATCAAATACCCAGGAACGGATGCGTTCCTGACTTGGATCCCAAGCGATCAACTGCCTTCCCTCCAATTGGAACACCCCTTCACTTACGAGTGTGAATTTCTGGGTGATAAAATTTTTGTAGCGATCCCAGGAAAACTCCAGGGAATTTTCAGATTCTTCATCTTCATCGATCCAATTCCCGATCATCCACTCGAGCTCTTTTAAATGCTCATAGTTAGTGGGGGCATCGCCTTGCTCGATTTCGCTGACTTTTGCAATCAGCCACTTACCATCGTTTTTTTCGAAAACTGCTTTATAGACAGTTTTTGAAATCTCCTGACCGCCCTTGGTCAACGTTGCAACGCCCGACTGAACGGCGCTGCCTGGTTCCGGAAAGGCGATGTTGTTCACTTTCAGCTCGATTTTGGCATCTCCCCCCTTTGCAAACGCGTAGGAGTATGCTTTTTCGATCGCATCCCTTCCCTCGTGGATGACGCCGAGATCAGGACGGACAAACTCCCCGTCTTGCGCCCACAGGGCTCCAATCGCTTTAATATCCTTTTGATTGTATGCCGTCTTGTACTGATCGGTTCTCTCCAGAATTGCCGACTCTTCCCCTTTACCCTGCTTGTCGCAGGCCACTGCGATAAGAAGGAGGAGCGACACCGGTAGATAGTAACGCCAATGCATATGTTCACCCTCTTGCTGTTGATGATAAGCGGCTGCTGCCGAACAATAAATTGTCAGCTGGCTTGCCCCCTGCCGCTTTAGATTTTACGAGGGGGATACCACAAGCATTTCAAAATTATGTATTGGAGCTGTCTCTTGGATGAAACCCAATTTTTGAGATACCTTCGGCATAATTTTTTAGCGGTGAGACGAAAGGGGGAAAAAGGACAAAAGAGATCTCGCCGCAAGACACCTGTTTTACAAAAAAAACTATATACCAAAAACTGCGGCGAAAATCTTCATTATTTAATGGAGGGGGTCCTAAGGAGTAGAATCCTCCTTAGGATATGACTCTTAGGCCATTTGGGGTACATGCTCTTGATAGCTAGCGCTTTCATCAAGATTGTAGTAGGTCACTGTGCGTTTGTCCATATCGACAACGTAGTGGGTCGCCCCAGAATCGGTTGCATCCTTTAAAAAATCGAGGTAATGCGACTGTTTAACGGCATGATCGATCACGGCTTGTCTTAAACCCTCTTGAGAAAATGACTTAGATGCCGTCAAGGGCTGATACCCCTCCATTCCCTTCTCTTCGTAGGATCCAAACGACCCGGTATAAGTCGATGAGTAATATCCCTCGAAGTGAACCGTGTAGGAGGTAACCCCAGCATTCTTGATCGCCTCAAAGGTCTTGGGATAAGGCCATTTGTTCTCTTTAGATTCTTGCAGCACTTTTTTCAAAACTTCCATTGCTTACTCCTTTTCATGTAAGATTAGGTTTATTATTTTCTTGAATGAAGACATTTGTTCTTTCGAAAGCATCGCGAAGAACTGGCGTTCGTTCTCTTCAGCTTCTTCAATTAAAAGGGGCACCAACTCCCTCCCTGACTTCGTCAGGGCAACCACCCCTGAGCGCTTATCTCCTCCTTCCTTATGGGTGAGAAGTCCGCGCTTTTCCAGTTTATCAACCAGTCTCGACACCGAAGCCTTGTCCACTTCGATATAGCGGGAAAGTTCATTGATGGACCGGGCACTGTCGTCATAGACAGAGACGAGAACACACCAGGCAGCGATTGAGATATCATACGCCGACAGACGCTCTTCAAACCTTAAATGAACACGCTGTCGAAGTTTGTTGATCCAATACCCCACGTGCTGTCTAAGAATATGGCGACTCATAAACCCCCTCCTTTTTCTTCATTATAGTTGATTAAGCAACAGTTGTCAAGACAACGATTGTCTACTGTCTTTTATGAACGCCCCGCCTTGCTCCGCGCGGAGAGCTGTGTTCCTGTAGTCGATATAGCGCAGCATCTCCTGGGGCGTAAGCCTCTGCTCATACTTGGAAAAAAATGTGCTAAGGCTTTCAACCTCGGCGCAGCCGGAGTCGTAGCTACAGTGGAACACACGCTCTTTATCCACCGCCAAAGCCACATGTGTGATCATCCGCTTGCTCTTTTTGCTTGAGACAAACAGGATATCTCCCAATTGTAGTGTGGTCGAATCGGCTTTTAGATAGCGGAGACGGCTATAGCTGAAGAGTTGCCTCGGCATATCACCAATAAAGGTGACAGAGAGATCAAACCCCAGCGCCCGTTTAAAGATATAGTGGATGGAAGTTAAGCAGTCGGCGAAACTTGGCGCCTCCTCCACAAACGCCTGACGCTTATAGGAGGCACTCGCCTGCAGGTCAACAATAGCCTGCAAAGCCGGCTGCTCGATGAGATGAGGGCAGCGGAAAATGGTGATACTGAACGGAAAATTCCTTTGGTGTGTTATGGATTTATAGGCTGGATTTCATCTCATACAGCTTCTGATCTGCCGATTCAAAATACTGATCGACGAAAAGCAGCTTTTGCCTGAGGCGTCTCCCCTCCAGGGAGGTATTCTCAAGGTGATGGAAAAACTCCCCGAACAGGTTTCTATAGATAAGAAGCAGGTGGGCGAGGTCGTACACTTTCTGCTTTTTAACCTGATGCTCTACCTCTTCCTGAGAAGCTCTTTGTACAAGTGCTAAGAAATCCTGAAGGTAGACTTTCAGATCATTGACATCAAACTCGATCTCCCGCTCATGCTTGCGCGTCTCGCGGCGCGTGACCCAAAGCTCAAGCTCTTTTGTCACATAGGTGAATTTATTCATCCTATTGAGGTGGCGCCTCTCCTCTATTCCTCCGGTGATGCCAAAGTGATTCTTTATGATCTCTTGGAAAAAAGGAATCTCGTGGAGTATGTGAAACTTCCAGTCGGCACGCAGCATCTTGGAAAGGATGTCTCCGGTATATTCTATCGCATGCGGGTTTGTGGAGCCCAGCTCATTGATCTCGCCCAAGTGGTCAAGCAGCTTTTCCGCCCTCCCCTTCACCATCCCATAAGTGGTAAGCGGCTGTCCCATTTCATGGAGCATCTTGTGCACTGCGGGATCGAAGGGAATTTTTTCGGGTGGCTGAGGACCCTCTCCGGCCTTGGCGATGGCAGCTTTTATCTGGTCATTAAGCTTCTTCAAGTTCTCCACTTCAAACTCCAGCTCGAGCAGCTGCTTTGCCTGCTGTGGCTCCGGAGCGACGATTCCCTCGGTAAATCCCCATTTAGTCCCGACATAGGGGTTCGGATCTGTTTTCAGTATGAGTTCGCGATAGCGGGCCACTGTAGAGCCAAGCGAAAGGATCTCCGAGCGATATCCCTTGACGACCTCATTAATTTTATCCTTGCCGCCGGGTTCGCTCAAATAACGAACTTTTTCCTTTTTTAAGACACGGGATTGATGATAGTGCGCTCCATAGAGGGCTTTGACATAGTCCCTGAAAATCTCGAGCGCGTATTCCACACTGACCGTGTGCGACAGGGCACGCATGAGTTCTTGGAAAAAGGAGGGTTTGGGACGAGCGTTCATCTGCCCAAGCTTAGCGTAGAAGTACACCCTCTTATATTTTTGGCGCTGCCCTTCTTCCAGTTTTTCTAAAGCTTGGTAGTTGTTTAGCTTCTTTAAGGAGATATTGACCTGATCTTCGATTTGCAGATAGTCGACAAGGTAGCGGGAACATTTTTTGTGCGAACTCTTAAGATACTTCTCGAGCCTCTCGAGGTTTGAGACCAACGAAGAGTCCAGTACAGGGAGGAAAGAGTCGGCGAGCGCCTTGACAACTAAAAAACCGCCCTCTTTTTCCCGACACGCCTTTCTATACTCTTTCAAGACGTTTTCGAGGCGTTTCAAAACGAGAATGGAGTCTTCTATGTGGTGATAGAGGAGGTCTTTGAAAAAATCGATCGCCATGAGAAGATCTGATGTCCAGCCCTCAAGGCCGGTCTGATCCACCTGCAGGAAAAGCTCTCGCACGCACCCTTCAAGCACCTCGATATAGTTTAAAAAACTCTCTTCGACCTTGAACCTGACATGCTTCAGCACCTCGTCATTGACGAGTTCATCTTCGCGCTGTATGGCTGAGCGAACGCGCTTGGAAAAGCCTTCTATTGCATCGGAGAGTTTGAGCCTGAGGAGCTTACTTGGTTCGAGCATCGGCGGAGCGATACCCTCCTTTCCTGTCGGAAAAGATGCTAAAATTTCCTGACCGAGCTCCGCTTCTTTATCTTGAAGGTAGTGGTCCAACTGTTGAACAAGCGACTGGTCGAGGACTACAATCCTCTGGAAGTCAATAGCTTGCCATGACATAGAATTCTCCTCGATAGTGCGCTCTTCATGGCCTTTTCACTTTATCACTCTATAACCTTTGCTGCAAATCAAAAACTTAGAAAAAAACCACAAATTGAGCCCTCTCACTTTTATATAATCGATGGTTGATGTGTCGTTAAATTTGGTGTCCATATCAAAGAAGGCTCCTTGAGCCCGGTACGGCTCCGGCTGCTTTGGCCGAGGAAATAGTTATAGCTGCACATGCTCCCCCTTGATCAGAGGTGAGTAAACCTGCTATGATTCACTACACCCAGGCGAATTGGATTTCTAAATGTACACCGAAAGTGCTTCTAAATTTGGCTGTTGGCCAAGAGAATGCTCTCGCGACCGGAAGAGTTTAAGTCACCTAATATTAGAAATAAGAGTTGATTTACAGTCTTTCAAACCCAGGTATTATCAAATAGAAAATCATAACCCCCTTCGCTGAAAATATTAGAGGTTATATGCAAAAAGGCCCCCACCTGGAGTTTTGCTGCCCAGGCTGCAAAAATCCCGTTCCATTCTCTGTGATCAACCTAGACAAACAAAATTATTTAGTTCCCTGCCCATCTTGCAAAAAGAAATATGTGTTCGATGATGAAGTTCTCGTCCGGCAACTCAAAAAATTCTCCAATCTGTGCCTTGCCATCCACGAATCGGAAGAAATTTTAGGAAACTCCTCTATTGGCATCCAGCTGGGCAAGGAAGAGGTAAAAATTCCTTTTAAGCTATTGTTAACCCGGCTAAGCTCCACTTTAGATCTAATGATCGGGGAGATGCCTTTGACAATCGTTTTCCGGATCGAACCTTCCGATCTTAAGACACAATCATTCTAAGCAGCCCCAACGAGGAGAAAAGGACTATGAGCACACTGGACAGCTTAAGCAAATCGACCGTGATCGTGATCGACACCGGAGACATCGATGCCATTAAAGAGTTCTCTCCGCGGGATGCTACGACCAATCCCAGCCTGATTATGAAGGCTGCTTCCAAAGCTGAATACAAGCACCTCATCGACGAGGCTGTTGAGTTCGGTAAGAAAAATGCCAAAGGCAAAGACGATGTTCTCCATCAAATCTTAGATAAACTCTTCGTCAACTTCGGCCTTGAGATTCTGAAGATCATCCCCGGCAGGGTCTCGACCGAGGTGGAGGCACGGCTTTCCTTTGACAAAGAAGCGAGTTTGAAGAAAGCCCGTCACCTAATCCAACTCTATGAGCAGGCTGGCATACCGCGAGAGCGTGTATTGATCAAGCTAGCCTCCACGTGGGAGGGAGCCGCAGCGGCAAAAGAACTGGAAAAGGAAGGCATCCACTGCAATATGACCCTGATGTTTTCACTCGCGCAGGCAATCGCATCATCTGACGCCAAGGCAACGCTTGTCTCTCCCTTCGTTGGACGTATCTATGATTGGTACAAAACCAACAGACCTCTCGATAAAATCGAATCGCCCGAACTCGATCCCGGCGTCATCTCGGTCGCCAACATCTACAACTACTACAAAAAGCACGACATCAAGACAGAAGTGATGGGCGCATCTTTCCGCTACAAAGAGCAAATCACCGCACTCTCCGGCTGTGATCTCTTGACCATATCCCCTCAGCTGCTCAAGGAATTGAAAGAAGCAAAAGATGACGCGCCGAAAAAACTCACCGTCGAAGCAGCAAAAAAACTGGGTTCGGAAAAGATTGAGATGGAGGAGAAGCTGTTCCGCTGGATGATGAACGAAGATCCCATGGCCACGGATAAGCTCGCTGAGGGCATTCGCCTGTTCTATCAGGACACCAAAAAGCTGGTCGACTTCATCAAGAAGACATACCAGATCTAAGAGGCTGCCCAGAGGCACTTTATACCGAGAGTGCTTCATAATTTGATTTTTGGCAAAGAGAAAACTCTCGCGATTGAATGATCGTAAGCCACCTAATATTAGAAATATGAGATGACTTTGTATCCTTTCAATCCCGAGGCTTTCTCAAAGCCAAAATCCCAAGTTTTGAGATACTTTCGGTATAGATATAAGAAAAAAGGCAGGACAGCCGGGAGGGAGGTCCCGGCGCCTGCCTAGCTCGCCTATTAAATTTAGTTCTTAATTGCTCTTGCCATGCTCATCAACGACGCATTCGCTGCGGAAACGACCGATGTCGTCATTTCAGAGAGCTGGGAGAGGTTATTCATCAGAAACTGCATCTCGAACATCTGACCGATGCTGATCTCTTCTGATTTTTTCGTTTTAATTTCGACAAGTTTCTCTTTGGCCGTCTTCATCGCGTCATTAATGACCGATTTCAACATGTCAAATTGAAAGGACTCATGATCTGCCATACACACCACCTTTTGTGCATTTATATTTGTAGACTAATTATTAATTCATGAAATAAAAATTATCTTACATTTATATTAATGATCGATATAGAGAATATTAATATTTTGTAAATAAACCAATTAATTTCTTACATCACCTCAGCCAAATCCCCTGCATTTTTATTTTTTCTGGAAGAAAAAGAGCGGATCGCGCAAAATGAGTGCTTACTCAGTGAGTTGTTAGTCATGCAAAAAAGAAGCGACCAAAAAATTGAAACAAAACGGATGATCTTGGAGGCGGCGATCCGCCTCTTCGGCCAGAGAGGGATCCTGAACACAAAAACGGCCGCCGTTGCCCAGGAGGCGGGTGTGGCCCACGGCAGCGTCTTCTTGCACTTCAAAACAAGAAGCGAATTGGTGATTGCCGCCGTAGACCAAGTCGCAGTCCATCTCTCTGCAAAATTTTCGAGCCTAAAAGAGTGCTCGAATCTGAAGGACTTCCTGACCACCCACTTGGAAGCCTTGAAAGAGTGGGAGGACTTTTACCGCTGGCTGATCATCGAATCCCCTCTCTTAGAAGAAGAGATCGGGCACAGGCTGGTGTTTTTACGCTCGGGCATCAGTGCCTATTTCAGGAGCGCTCTACCCAAGGATCCCGTCAACGAACCGTCGTTCCTATTCAACACCTGGATGGCGCTTTTACACTACTATCTGATTGAAAGAGCCCTCTTCGTGAAAGACAAACCCTTCATTGAACACGGTGGCGAGGAGCTCGTTAACCGTTACCTAAAACTCATCCACAACAAGGAAACTAGATGAATACTCAATGCCCAAGCTGCCTATCGTGCGGCATGCCTCTTGAAGATAAAAAAGACAGCAAACTCGGCACCGATGGTAAACTCTATTGCGTATACTGCCTGCGGCCGGATGGCTCGGTGAAGAGCTATGAAGAGATTTTGGAAGGTTGCGTTTGCCATCTCCAGCAATCTCAGGGCTTGGACCCAGCCTCCGCCCATGATATTGCGGATAAAATGCTAAAGAGCCTTCCCTTCTGGACTAATATGCTGAGGGAAGATAAATGAGCCTGCTTCTTCAACCGACTACTGTCGGAGGGATGTCTCTCACCACCTCCATTGTGGCAGCGCCCATGACCAAGTGCCTTGCCGATCCGGTCACACATATTCCAACAGATACCATGGCGGAGTACTACCGAGTACGCAAGGGACTGTTCCATATTGCCGAGTCCTCCTCTGTCAATGCTGCCCAGGCCTATCCCGGAACTCCGGCGATTGCAACAAAAGAGCAGATTGAGGGCTGGAAAAGGGTGATAGATGCGGTGCACCAAAATGGAGACCGTATCTTTATGCAGCTCTACCATCCCGGGATGATGGGGCGCCCCTCCCTAAGTGGAGGAGAGATGCCCCGCTCCCCTTCCGGTGTAGCTCCGCTGAAAACCGTAGTACCCAGATCGGGTGGTGAAAAATACCTCGCACCCATCGAAATGACTGCCGGTGAGATCGCATCCGTTGTGAACGACTTTCTTCAGGCAGCCAAAAATGCTCTTACAGCCGGCGCAGACGGGGTCGAGATCCATGCCGCATCAGGCTATCTCGTCAACACCTTCTTGGCCTCTTCCACCAACAAACGACAGGATGCGTATGGAGGAAGCCCTGAAAAAATGTGCAGGTTTGCTCTCGACATCATCGACACGATCGGGAAAGCGATCGGATATCACAGGGTGGGCATCCGTCTCTCGCCTGTGCCGCTTGTCAGCATGGGTGACCCGGGACAAGGGGGCAATTTGAAAGAGGAACCTCAAGATCAGGAGGTCTACGCGACACTTCTTGCAGCGTTGCAGTTGAGAAAGATCGCCTATGTTCACTGTTCTTCAGATGGGGAGAGGGAGAATCAGGGACTGCTAGGCGAGCGCGTCAGCGACTTTTGTCGAAGACACTTCGATGGAGTACTGATCGGTGGAGGCGGCTATTCCATTGAGGAGGCTGAAGAGCGTCTCAAAAGTGGGAGTTGCGATCTGGTGTTCTTCGGCAGGCCCATCTTAGCCAATCCCCGCTTCGTTCAAAAGGTACAAGCCAAAGAACCACTCGTTCCTTTCGATCCGGCGATGATCGCCACCCCTCCCACAGATTGACACTTCAGGGCAAAAAAAAACCGGGTATCTTGAAGATATCCGGCTTTGTGATCGATAGAATTCCGTTGGGAGTTATTGCTTGATGGCCCTTGCCATGCTTAGGAGCGCCTGGTTGGAAGCGCTGACTACCGAGGTGGACATCTCGGAGAGCTGAGAAAGGTTGTTCATGACCATCTGCATTTCGAACATGTCGCATATGCTGAACTGGTCTTTCTTCCCTTTAATCGACTCAAGCTTTTTCTTAGCGTCCAAGACTGCAGTTTGAATGGCATCAAAGAGCGACTGCACTTCAAAACCTTCATGAACTACATCTGATCCGCCAAATTTACTATTCTGGGCCATATTCGCACTCCTTAGTTTCCGTACCGGTTGAAATCACTATTACTTTATGGCGGAGGGGCAAGTTTGCCCCTCCTCTGTTTTTATGCCGCTGGAGCAGGTCCGGGAGGAAGAGTCTCTTCGAAATCGAAGGCTAGAGCCTCTTCATGTTCGATGTCAACGAACTTCTTCACCTTGTTGTGGTAGTCGAAGCCCGTACCGCCGGGTATGATGTGCCCCATGATGACATTTTCCTTAAATCCCATCAAGTAATCTGATTTACCAGCACAAGCCGCATCCGTCAAGACCCTTGTCGTGTCTTGGAAGGAGGCTGCCGAAATAAAGGAGTCGGTGCTAAGCGACGCTTTGGTGATACCGAGCAGAACCGGTGCTGCCTGAGCTGCTTTTCCGCCCTCAGCCGCGACCTTCTGGTTCTCACGCTCGAATTCTTTCTTATCGACCTCTTCGCCGTAGAGCATGCTCGTGTCGCCCGGATCTGTGACCCGGATCTTCTTAAGCATTTGACGTACAATAATCTCAACGTGCTTGTCGTTGATATCGACACCCTGGAGTCGATAAACTTCCTGAACTTGGTTTACCAGGTACTTCTGCAGCTCACGCACGCCGCAGATCTCCAAGATTTCGTGCGGGATGACAACGCCGTCTGTCAGCTGTTGCCCCTTCACCACGTGGTCGCCTTTTTGGACGATCAAGTGCTTGGTGTGCGGGATAAGGTGCTCCTCTTCCATGCCGGAGACCTCGTCACGAACGACAACGATACGCTTGTTCTTCTGCACGCCACGGAAGTCGACAACGCCGTCGATCTTGGCGATCTCGGCGGAGTCTTTCGGCTTCCTCGCTTCGAAAAGCTCGGCGACTCTGGGGAGACCCCCCGTGATGTCCTTCGTCTTCATCATTCCTCGGGGCAATCTGGCGAGCAGCGTACCTGCTGTAGAATAAGCTCCCTCCTCAACGGAGATGATGGCGCCCGAAGGCAACGGATAGGTACCGACGAGTTCTTCAAACTTCTTGTCAGCGTAGATCATGATCTGCGGATGCAACTCACCACGGTGTTGCTTCACAGTCAATTCGACCTGACCGGTCTGTTTGTTCACTTCCTTCTCAGTCGAGATCCCTTCCACCAAGTCTTCGTATTTGGCAAAACCCGGTCTGTCGCAGATGATAGGAATGTTGTGCTGTTCCCATTCGGCGATCTTCTGACCTTTTTTAACAGGTTGTCCATCCCCTATCAAGATTTTGGTACCAAGCTCGATGGAGAACGTTTGCAGCGGCTCAAGCGACTTTGTCGAGAGGAGTTTCTTATACTCTTCGATCGTTCTTCCTTCATCGCGCACAATGTTCAGGGCGCCTTTTTTGTTCAGAGCAACCCACTGGCCTTCTTCGTTCTGTACCACTCTTAAGTCGGAGTAGATGACGAGACCCACCTGTTCTGAAATAATTTCAGGGGTGATGGATGCGGACGCGATACCACCGGAGTGGAACGTTCTCATCGTCAACTGCGTACCCGGTTCACCGATGGACTGGGCTGCGATGATGCCGACCGCTTCTCCGCGGCTGACCTCTTTACCGTTTGCCAAGTTGATGCCGTAGCACTTGGCACAGACTCCGCGTCTTGTCTCACATGTCAGTACGGAACGGATTTTCACCGTTTCGATACCGGAGTCGTCGATCGCTTCCGCCTGCAGAAGAGTCAGCACATCGCCGCTCTTTGCCAAGAGCTTCGATCTGTCGCCTGGTTGGTAGATGTCGTCGCAGACAGTTCTTCCGAAAATACGGTCTTTAAGCGGCAGGAGTTCTTCCTGACCTTGCTTAATAGCCGATACTTCGATGCCGTTCAGCGTTCCGCAGTCGTACTCTGTGATGATCACGTCTTGCGATACGTCGACAAGACGTCTTGTCAAGTATCCGGAGTCGGCTGTTTTAAGCGCCGTATCCGCAAGACCCTTTCTAGCACCGTGTGAAGAGATCGAGAATTCAAGAACCGTCAGACCTTCCCTGAAGTTGGAAGTAATCGCCGATTCCATGATGGCGCCCGAAGGTTTCGCCATAAGTCCCCTGAGTGCTCCAAGCTGCTTAATCTGGGATTTGTTACCCCTGGCGCCCGAGTCCATCATCAGGTAAAGCGGGTTCTGACGACCGTCTTCAACTTCTCCGATCTTCGTGATCAAGTCTTCAGACAGAAGCTCTGCCGTCTCAGTCCAGATCGCGATCGTTTTGGAATGACGTTCCCCGTCGGTGATGATACCGTCTTCGTACTGTTTCTTGACCTGGGCCACTTTCTTATGCGCCTCGTCGATGATTTTTTTCTTCATCTCAGGTACGCGCACATCGGATATACCCATCGAGATCGCCGCTTTTGTCGCCTCGGAGAATCCGAGCGACTTTAAGTTGTCGAGGAAACGGACAGTCTCTTCCAAGCCGGCTTTCTTGTAGCACTGCAAGATGAGCTCTCCCATCTTCTTTTTCGGCAGGCTATAGTTCTGGAAGCCAAGCTGCTTGGGCACAATGCGGTTGAAGAGAACACGGCCTGGCGTTGTCTCGATGATACCGGCTTCTGTTCTCAGCTTGATCTTCTCATGGATGCGAAGACCTCTAACGTAGCAGCTCTTGGGGTGATCCATGTCTTTAACGAGATCGGAATCGCCTTTCTGCTTGGTGTACCAGTTGTAGCTGCCACTTGCCTGAAGGGCTGTCAGAACCTCGTCTGAATCCTTGAACATTTTGGTTTTGCCGCCATGCTCTTCTTGGACATAGAGAGGGTCGCACATCAGGTAGTAGAGACCGAGTGTCATATCCTGCGATGGGATCGCTACCGGTTTTCCGGATGAGGGCAAGAAGATATTGTCCGGTGCCATCATCAGAAGTTTTGCTTCGAGCTGCGCTTCCACCGACAAAGGAACGTAAACGGCCATCTGGTCACCGTCGAAGTCCGCGTTGAACGCGGCGCAGACGAGAGGATGGATACGAATCGCTTTACCTTCGATCAGTGTAGGCTGGAATGCCTGGATACCAAGTCTGTGCAAAGTGGGCGCTCGGTTAAGAAGAACCGGGTGTCCCTTGATGATCTCGTCAAGAACGTCCCATACCTCGGGTGCATGACGCTGGATCATCTTCTTGGCAGAGCGGATGGTGTAGACATAGCCGAGCTCTTTTAGACGCTTGACGATGAATGGCTCGAACAGCTCGAGCGCCATCAACTTGGGCAAACCGCACTGGTTGAATTTCAGTTCAGGTCCCACAACGATTACAGAACGGCCGGAGTAGTCGACCCTCTTACCGAGAAGGTTCTGTCTGAAGCGGCCCTGTTTACCTTTCAGCATTTCCGAAAGAGACTTTAAGGGTCTGTTTCCTGCGCCCATGACCGGGTGTCCGTGCCTGCCGTTGTCGAAAAGGGCATCCACAGCTTCCTGCAGCATCCTCTTTTCGTTACGAACGATCACTTCCGGGGTCTTCAGCTTCAGAATTGCTTTGAGACGGTTGTTACGGTTGATAACCCTTCTATAGAGATCGTTCAGGTCGGAAGTAGCAAAACGGCCGCCATCCAAAGGCACTAAAGGACGAAGCTCGGGCGGAATAACCGGCACCGCGCCCATAACCATCCAGTCAGGACGATTCTTGGACGAGAGAAACCCTTCGACAATCTTCAGTCTCTTGGCAAGCTTCATACGCGCTTGTTGGGACTTTGTTTTTCTCAGCTTGTCTTTCAGTTCCACAAAAGAGGCCTGCAAGTCTTCTGCCGCAAGCAGGTCGCGAATTGCCTCGCCGCCCATTTTGGCGTCGAATGCATCTTTGCCCCATTTCTCCTGCGCTTCACGGTACTGCGCATCGTTTAAAAGCTGCTTCTTTTGCAGGTCTGTCTGACCTGGGTTGATGACAACATACTCTTCGTAGTATATGACGCGTTCCAAGTCAGTTGTCGACATACCGAGGATGTTGCCGATGCGTGATGGCATCGTTTTGAAAAACCAGATGTGGACGATCGGCACTGCGAGGTCGATGTGCGCCATTCGTTCACGTCGCACTTTAGAGAGGGTTACCTCGACGCCGCAGCGGTCGCAGACAATGCCTTTATGCTTGATCTTCTTGTATTTACCGCAGGCGCACTCCCAGTCCCTTGTCGGTCCAAAGATCTTTTCACAGAAAAGACCACCCTTCTCCGGCTTGAAAGTACGGTAGTTGATGGTCTCGGGCTTCTTAATCTCTCCGCGGGACCAATCATTTCTTATCACATTGTCAGACGCAATCTGAATCGTCAGCTTATCAAACTGCTTCTGCTCTTGCTCTTTTTCAGTCATATTTCTCCCCTGACTAACTACCTTGCCGCGCCGGAGGCCGCTCTAACCCTTGTGAGGTGGCGGCCTGGCTCCTTGACGCGCGGAGGTGGAAACTTTCTATTTTTTAACTATGAAACTCAGATTCAATAACCTCTTCGGCCCTAATGTCTAGTCCCAAGCCCTGCATCTCTTTGATGAGAACGTTGAACGACTCAGGAGTTCCGGGAGACAAGATGTTGTCGCCTTTGACGATCGACTCATAGATCCTTGTTCTTCCGCCCACGTCGTCCGACTTAACAGTCAGAAGTTCCTGGAGCAAGTGCGCCGCGCCATAAGCTTCGGCTGCCCACACTTCCATCTCCCCGAATCTCTGTCCGCCCATCTGCGCCTTACCACCAAGCGGCTGCTGGGTAACAAGGGAGTAGGGGCCGACGGCTCGGGCGTGGATTTTGTCGGCGACAAGGTGTCCCAGCTTCATCATATAGATGTAGCCGACTACGATCTTACCGTCGAAACGCTCGCCTGTGCAACCGTCGTAGAGGAAGAACTTGCCGTTCTCCGGCAGGCCCTGGCTCTTCATCATCTTCCAGATCTCTTCTTCGGGGAAGCCCTCGAAGACCGGCGATTTGACGAAGATGCCTGCGCGCTGCGCAGCAAAGCCAAGGTGAGTCTCGAACACCTGTCCCAAGTTCATACGGGAAGGTACGCCGAGCGGGTTCAAGATAATTTCAACAGTCTGTCCGTTCGGCAGGTAGGGCATATCCGCTTCAGGTACAAGCTTCGATACGACCCCTTTGTTACCGTGGCGGCCGGCCATTTTGTCACCGACTTGCAGCTTACGCTTGGAGGCGACGTAGACTTTAACCTGGCGGATGACGCCGGGATCCAGTTCCGTATCCCCTTTCCTCATCTGCTCAAGTTCGGTCTTGTATTGGCTCTCGACCGTTTGCAGCTTAACGTCATACTCATGCAGAACGCTCTTCAGCGTTTTGTAGATATCATTTTCCGGCATGATCAGGTCTTCGACAGTTTCCTGTTCGATCAACTCGATCAGATCCTGAGTGATGAGTTCGCCTTCGTCGATAACGATTTCTGCAGTCTTTCTATGGATGATTGTGCCGGGGGCCTGGTCGTTCAAGAGAAGAGCTGCCATTTTCTCGCGTCTTTCCATGCGGAGTTCTGCTTTCTTCTGCTTGTACTCTTTCTGCAGGTCCTTAAGTCTTGTGGCTTCTTCAACCAACTCTTCATCGCTCTTCGAGAGTTTGTCGCGGCGGCTAAACACTTTAACATCCATAACGACGCCTTCTGTGCCCGGAGGAACAACCAGCGATGCGTCTTTTACGTCGGCGGCTTTTTCACCGAAGATGGCGCGCAGGAGGCGCTCTTCAGGAGCCAGTTCCGACTCGGATTTGGGTGTGATCTTACCGACTAAGATATCTCCCTGCTTTACCTCTGCGCCGATACGGATGATACCGTCGTCGCCAAGGTTTGCAAGCGCCTCTTCCGAAACGTTCGGGATATCGCGCGTGATCTCTTCCTTACCAAGCTTTGTGTCTCGTGCTGTGATCTCAAACTCTTCGATGTGGATCGAAGTGTAGGCATCTTCACGGATCAACTTCTCGCTGATGATGATAGCGTCTTCGTAGTTGTATCCATACCAAGGCATGAACGCGACGAGCACGTTTTTGCCAAGAGCGACTTCACCCTTGTCTGTTCCGGGACCGTCAGCGATGACATCGCCGGCTTTGATCTTGTCGCCGACTTCGCAAAGCGGAGTCTGGTTGATGCACGTGCCTGCGTTGGAGCGCATGTACTTCTTCAACTGGTAAGTCTTCAGCTCCATCGGGTTGTCTTTCGGGCTGATGACGATGATGTTGCCGTCAACATAGTTGATGACGCCATCTTCTTTGGCGATGATTACAGCACCGGAGTCTTTACCGGCTCTTGCTTCAAGGCCTGTACCCACGATTGGTGCCTCGGGTTTCAAGAGAGGCACACCTTGACGCTGCATGTTCGAGCCCATCAAAGCACGGTTCGCGTCATCGTGTTCAAGGAACGGAATCAAACCGGTGACAATGGAAACGAGCTGTTTTGGAGAAACGTCTACGTGCGTCACTTTCGGCGTTTCGATCTCTAGCGGTTCGCCTCTATATCTGGCCCAGCAGATTTCGGTGATGAACATGTTGTGCTCATCGAGCGGCGTTGTCGCCTGCGCGATGACGCAGCGTTCTTCCTGATCGGCTGTCATGTACTCGATCTCATCGGTTACAACGCCATCCCTTACGATGCGGTAGGGTGTTTCGATAAAGCCGAATTCGTTGATCTTGGCGAAAGAGGAGAGCGAGGTGATAAGACCAATGTTCGGTCCTTCAGGTGTCTCGATAGGACAGACTCTTCCGTAGTGGCTTGCGTGGACGTCGCGGACTTCGAAGCCGGCTCTGTCTCTGTTCAAACCGCCGGGTCCAAGTGAGGAAAGACGACGTTTGTGTGTCAGTTCTGCAACCGGGTTCACTTGATCCATGAACTGGGAGAGCTGCGATCTTCCGAAGAAGTCCTTAAGAACGCCGGCAAGACCTTTGGCCGATACGATTTTACCTGGAGTCAGTGTGTCAGATGTGAAGTCGAAGAGGTTCATCCGTTCGCGGATGATCTTCTCCATTCTTGCAAGACCAATGCGGCACTGGTTCTGAATCAATTCACCGACGGAACGGACCCTTCTGTTGCCAAGGTGGTCGATGTCGTCGATGCTGACTTCATCACTACCCTGCTTCAGCTGGATCAGGTACTTAAGGGCGCCGATCACATCTTCTTTAGTCAGCGTGACAGCTTGCATCGCTTCGTCATTGATGGGGAAGCCGAGCTTGCTGTTCATCTTGTAGCGGCCGACACGACCTAAGTTGTAGCGCTTCGGGTCGAAGAAAAGACGCATCATTGCCGAACGGGCGTTGGCGATCGTTGCCGGTTCGCCTGGTCTTAACTTACGGTAGAAATCCTTCAACGCCGATTCGTAGGAGTCGGTTGGGTCTTTGGCGATCATCTTGATGATCGGGTTGTTTTCGTCAGCATCTTCGGCGATACGGATCATCTTGATGCCCGTGTCGCTCATTCTCTTCAACATCGCTGTTGTGAGCTTCTCTGCCGCTTTGCCGTAAACAACGCCTGTTTCTTCGTCAGTGACGTCTTCCGCAAGAATCTTTCCAACCAGTTTGGAGTACTCTTTTTCGCTGCCGAGTTTCGCTTTCTTAGTGGAGAAAAACTCTTCGATGATGTCGGTGTTGGTGGAGTAGCCGAGAGCGCGAATGAAAGTGGACGCCAGGATTTTTCTTCTGCGTTTCTTTCTGTCGATATAGATATGGATTAAATCGCCTGTGTCGAAAGCGCCTTCTAGCCAGCTTCCTCTGTAAGGGATGATGCGGAACGAGTAGAGCATGCTTCCGCGCATCGACCTTTCCTGCTCGAAGCAGATACCGGGCGATCTGTGCAGCTGAGAGACGACAACACGTTCAGCGCCGTTGATGATGAAGGTACCCTTGTCTGTCATCAAGGGGATTGTCCCCATGTAGACTTCTTCTTCTTTGATACCTGTCTCGTCTGTCAGACGAAATTTAACTTTGAGTACGACGTTATAGCTAATACCGCGGCGGATGCACTCTTCGGGATTGTATTTGGGAACTCCCAGACTGTAGGAGAGGTACTCGAGAACAGTTTTTTCATCATAAGACTTGATAGGGAAAATTTCAGTGAAGACTTCCTGAAGGCCTATGTTCTCTCTTTCTTCCGGATAGAGGTCTGTCTGAAGGAACTGGTTGTAGGATTTAATTTGGATTTCGATAAGGTTTGGAAGATCGATGATATCTTCTTTACCACCAAAACTGATACGTTTGGGCGCCTTTTTTAGCATAGATGAAAGACTCCATTTGGTAGGCTTTTGAAACTGTGATCGGCTCGGGAAAGCCTTTTGTGTAAAAACGGTAAAAAAAATGACCGCGTGTAAAAACGGTAAAAAAAATGCGCGGTCATTTTTTTTACCGTTTTTACACAAAACATTCCTAAAACGAGAAAAACCAGAGCAAGAGGAAACGCTTTCTTCTTGCTCTGTTTTTCAATCGTCTTAGAACGTTTTGTTAAACGCCTTTCAGGGCTACCTTACCGCCAGCTGTTTCGACCTTTTTCTTGATCTCATCAGCTTCTGCTTTAGGAGCAGCTTTCTTCAGTTCTTTAGGTGCGGATTCAACCAGGTCTTTTGCTTCTTTCAAGCCAAGGCCAGTGATCTCACGAACAACCTTGATGACCGCGATTTTCTTGTCATCAGGGCAGCCTTCCAGAGTAACGTCGAATTCAGTTGCTTCTTCGGCTGGTGCTGCTGCTGCTACAGGAGCTGCGAATGCAACTGCTGCTGCTTGAGCTTTAACGCCCCATTTATCTTCCAGTGCTGTCTTGAGCTCAGCCATTTCCAGAACTGTCAAAGCGCTGAGTTCTTCTACTAGTTTTTCAGTTTTGGTACTCACGGTACAATCCTCTCTGATTTTTGAAAACTTATTCAGCTTTCTCGCTGATTTCGGTTTTGTTTTTTTTTAAACTTAGTTAATTAGCTTCTTTCTGTGATTTATTTTCCAGACAGTGCAAGATCGATGTGAGTATTGCATCCATCGCTCCAACAGTTTGACTGAGCGGCGCTTCGAATACGCTAAGCAGCTGCGCACGCATTTCGTCTTTTCCTGGCAGAGTCGAAAGCATCTCGACATCTTTTGCATTCAGGTATTTGCCGTCGAACCTTCCACCGAGTACAGCCAGAGAGTTGTCGTTCTCTTTGCTGAACTTAAACACGGCCTTAGTTGCTTCTACCGGATCTGTTCCGCCGAATACAACGCTGATGTGTCCTGGCAGATCGGCCTCTTTCAGCTCAACTCCGGCTTCTTTCGCTGCTTTGATCAAGAGTGTTTTCTTGATCATCTGCACGTCGCCGCCCATGTCGCCGATTTCGCGACGGAACTGGCCGAACGCGTTAGCGGAAACACCAGCATAATTGGCGATTACGAAAGATCCGAATTGATCGATTTGTCCCTTTACTTCGTCTAAAAGGAGTTGCTTTTCTTTTTTCATGGAGCTTCTCCGTTATCCGATGTCAATTTGTCTTAAATCGATCTTGATGCCTGGGCCCATCGTGGAAGATAGGGCTAAGCTCTTCATGTAGTTGCCTTTCGCGCTGGATGGCTTCGCTTTGAAGACAGCCTGCAGGAAAGTAGTCAAGTTCTCAACAAGCTTTGCCTTGTCGAACGAGAGCTTTCCAACCACATTGTTGATTACCCCGTGGCGATCGACTTTAAATTCGATTTTACCGCCTTTCAATTCCTGCACCGCTTTGCCGACGTCGGCCGTTACGGAACCGGCTTTGGGGGTTGGCATCAGTCCTCTCGGACCGAGCACTTTACCCAGCTTACCCACCTGACGCATCATGTCGGGGGTTGCGACGACGGCGTCAAAATCCGTCCATCCGCTGTTCACTTTTTCAAAAAGGTCATCATTGCCCGCGTAGTCCGCCCCAGCTTTCAGAGCCTCGTCAATCTTCTCACCTTGTGCGAACACGAGGATCTTCAAAGATTTACCCGTGCCATTCGGTAAAGTCACGGTGCCTCTGACTTGCTGGTCCGACTTACGTGGGTCAACGCCGATTTGAAGAGAGAGGTCCACTGTCTGGTCAAATTTGACCGGAGGACATTTCTTCAATATGTCGATAGCTTCTTCGACAGTGTAAACCTTTGCCGGCTCCACCATCTTGGCTATCTCCCGAATTCGTTTGCTTGGTCGACCCATAGTCTCCTTTTTATTTACGATACGATATCCACGCCCATAGAGCGCGCTGTTCCCTCCACGAGTCGCATTGCTGCTTCCAGTGAACGGGCGTTAAGATCTTGCTTTTTATCTTCAGCAATTTTCTTTACGGATTCTTTGGACAGTTTGCCCACCTTATCCCTGTTTGGCACAGCGGAGCCTTTTTCGATTTTGCTGTGCTTTTTGATCATTTCAGCTACCGGTGGTTTTTTGCAGATGAACGTGAAGCTCTTGTCCGAATAGACTGAAATGACAACAGGAAGGATGTCTCCTGCCATTGCTTGTGTTTTGGCGTTAAACTCTTTGCAGAACGCCATGATGTTTACACCCGCGGAACCAAGGGCCGGACCGATAGGAGGTGCCGGGTTTGCTTTGCCTGCCGGGATTTGCAGCTTGATCAGTTTTTCAAGCTTTTTCTTCGCCATATATCTTTCCTTATTCCAATCAGGAATGGTTTATTGTTTTTTCCTTATTGGAGTTTTGAACTCGAGGCGTATTCAAACTCACAATGATTCAGGCCCTACTCGTTAGCGATTGCATCTTCGCTGACTTCTTCGACCTGTGTAAATTCTAAATCATCCACCTGTGTCTCACGCCCGAAGATGGATACGCTAACGCTTAAGCGGCCTTTTTCATGCAGCACTTCTGTGACTGTTCCCACAAAGTTGACAAACACGCCATCGATAATCTTGACGGTATCTCCTGGCTTGAATTTGTGCTTTTGCGTGATAGACTTCTGCTTGTGTTCGAGATCTTTTAAGATTTCATCCACTTCGGCATCTGTCAGAGAAGTGGGAGAATTTCCCCCTAAGAAATCGATTACCCCGGGCGTTTTCTTAACATACTGCCAGGTGTCGTCGTTCATGATCATCTTAACCAGGATGTATCCTGGCCAAATTCTTCTTTCGACAACTTTTTGCTGTCCTTGCTTGACTTCAGACACATTCTCCGTCGGAACCAAGACACGCTCGATATAGTCTGTCATTCCCTGGTGCGAAAGCTGTTCAAGCAATGCTTTCTGAACCCTGTTCTCTTGGGCGGACATGACTTGGATGACGTACCATTTATGCATTGCAACTCTCCGTTCTCATTATATCAGCGTACCCTGAGGGTTCCATTTGTTTATCCGAAGATAAACTTCACAATTGTCTCGAGAGACGTCAAGCAGGCTCTGATCGAAAGATCGACAACATAGACTGCAACGCCCGATACAAATGTCGCTCCAACGACGAGCTTGGTATAGAAGGCTAGCTCATCTTTGTCAGTCCAGGTGATTTTGCTGAACTCGCTTTTGATCTCGGAGAGGTAGGATTGGGATTTTTTCGCTGTCGCTCTGCTTGTTATCGCCGTCGTCGCCTTTTCTGCCTTTTTCTCTTCCATCACTTTCACACCGACCGTCATGAAGCCACCTTAACTTTCTTCGTGCTCTCTTGCTTTAGCCCTCTGTAGGACTGAAAGCGTACGAGTGCGGAGGGGCTCGAACCCCCGACCCACGGCTTTGGAGGCCGTTGCTCTACCAACTGAGCTACACACCCAGAAAACGGCCGTCCTAATAACGGACGGCCATAGCAGCTTATTTAAGGATCTTTGTTACAGTTCCTGCGCCGATCGTTCTGCCACCTTCACGGATAGCAAAGCGCATACCTTCTTCCATCGCGACTGGAGCAATCAGTTTTGCTGTGATCTCGATGTTGTCGCCTGGCATAACCATCTCGACTCCTTGCTGGAGTTCAACCGAGCCGGTTACGTCTGTCGTTCTGAAGTAGAACTGAGGTCTGTATCCAGTGAAGAAAGGCTTGTGACGTCCGCCTTCTTCTTTTGTCAATACGTAAACTTGACCAACGAACTCAGTGTGCGGTGTGCAAGTTCCTGGAGCGGCCAGAACCATTCCTCTCTGAACTCTGTTCTTGTCAACACCCCTCATCAGAACGCCGACGTTTTCACCAGCTCTGGCTTCGTCGAGGATTTTGTTGAACATTTCAAGGCCTGTAGCAACAGTTTCCATTGTGTCTTGGAAGCCGACGAGGTGCATTTTGTCGTTAAGACGGATAACGCCTCTTTCAACCCTGCCAGTGGCAACAGTTCCACGGCCGGAGATAGAGAACACGTCTTCAATCGGCATCAAGAAAGGCTTGTCAACGTCACGCTGAGGTGTTGGGATCGCTTTGTCAACTGTGCTCATCAACTCAACGATTTTTTCTTCGTACTTCGCATCGCCTTCGAGAGCGCGGAGAGCTGAACCACGAATGATCGGGGCGTTTTTATAGCCTTTGGATTCGAGAAGTTCGTGAAGTTCCATTTCGACCAGGTCGAGAAGCTCTTCATCGCCTTCGCTCAGCATGTCGACTTTGTTCAAGAAGACGACGATTGCAGGAACCTGCATCTGGTGGCAAAGGAGGATGTGTTCTCTTGTCTGTGGCATAGCACCGTCAGTTGCGGAAACAACGAGGATAGCTCCGTCCATCTGGGCGGCACCTGTGATCATGTTCTTTACGTAGTCAGCGTGGCCGGGGCAGTCAACGTGTGCGTAGTGTCTGTTTTCTGTTTCGTATTCGACGTGCGAAGCGTTGATTGTGATACCACGAGCTTTTTCTTCAGGCGCGTTGTCGATTTCATCATAGCCTTTGAATTTAGCTCCACCGATCTTGGAAAGAACTTTTGTGATTGCGGCAGTCAGAGTTGTTTTGCCGTGGTCAACGTGGCCGACAGTGCCGATGTTAACGTGCGGCTTGTTACGTTGAAATGTTTCTTTAGCCATTTTATCCTCCGTTGGACTCAGCTATTGTTTGTTTTAAAAAACTTTTGGATCCTGACTCGATCGAAGTGCTGAAACACTTGGGATGAAGTTAGGCGCCAGAAATCGTGCACTGCCCAGAATAGGAATTGAACCTACGACCTTTTGCTTACCATGCAAATGCTCTACCACTGAGCTATCTGGGCAAATTTGTTATTTTGGCCTGAATAAACTTTGCAGCCTACTCCACCAAACTAGAAAGCTTGTAAGTTTATGTTTTGTATCAAATAAAAGCAAGCACTTCTTAAGGATTTTTCATCCGCAACCCCTGTTACCAGTTTTTAGGCTCCGGACGTATACTACGAACCCCTACTTCTGTCTGTAAGTAATGCGTGCTTTACTTAAGTCATAAGGGGACATTTCGACTGTCACGATGTCGCCGACTAAGACCCTGATATTTTTCATGCGCATCTTGCCGCACAGGTGTGCTAAAACCAGCATCCCATTGTTGAGCTTGACGCGAAATTGCATATTGGGCAACAACTCGTCTACAACGCCGTCAATCTTTAATGTATCCTCTTTGGGCATATTACTCTGCCACCTTGCCTTTTTTGTATTTATCCAAGCGACCACCAAGTTGGATGGTAGCGCCGAGTGATGCCGCTCGACTTTAAATGTATTAGCGCAGATGAAGCACGAACAATCCAATGCCGAGATAGCACTTTAGCAAACAAATTTAATCATTTCGCTATAAATGTCAAGGATTTTCCTAGGAAAAGCTTCCTTTTTACACCACGCAAACGCGACCATTTCTCAATCCACTCGTTTTGAGTTTTTTAGAATACAAGCATCTCCCTCTCATTTTTCCCCCTTTTCAAAACTCTCTCTTTCCGCGATCCCCATTATTTGCTACAATCCCCCAATAACCCAACAATTTACCAACATTTAATTTTAACTTTACAAACTATATTTACCTGATGAACAACGAAAGCTGTATCCACCGACAAAACATCCTAAAAGATCGATTTTTTAAGCTTCCGAACGAAGAGGCCAAGTATGATATGATCATTCAAATGGGAAAAAAGATCGCGCCAATGGATCCTCTCTACCTCCAGCCCGAAAACCTGGTAGCCGGATGCCAAAGCCAGATGTTTTTGGTCGCGAGCGAGAAAGAGGGCAAGGTCTTTTTCCAAGTCGCTTCCGATGCTCTTATCTCCGCAGGACTCGCTGCCCTAATGCTGGAAGTCTACAATGGCGAGACAGCCGAAACCATCCTCACCTGCCCTCCCGTTTTCATCGATGAGCTAGGCATAGCCACCTCTCTAACTCCCAGTAGAGCCAACGGATTGTACAGCGTGCACCTGCGCATGAAGCAAGAGGCGCTCAAATTGATCATCAAGCGGCAAAAACAAAGCTAAGCCGGCACCTTTTAATAACCAATTTGGCGTAGGAGTTTTGCGAGTCCCCTCCCGGTTCGAAAAGTACTCAAAACAATTCCCAAAATCGACAAAACCCTAAATTCGTTACCAGCCTCGCAAAGCAAAAAACAGATTAAAAAACGTTCCCGTATAAACAAGCTTTTATAACAGAATTACACCTAAAGTGTCTTAAAATTGGGTTTTTGGCAAAGAGATAGCTCCCCGAGATTGAAAGATTACAAGTCACCTAATATTAGAAATATGAGATGACTTGTAATCTTTCAATCCCTAGGCTTTTACAAAGCCCCCATGCCCAATTTTGAGATACTTTTGATATAAACTCTGATTAACCACTCAAACAACCGCCAATTATTGCTTTTAATTACTAAAACAACTAAAACAATTATCACGTTTAATAACTTAGGAATTTATTATGTCAGTGTCAGCCTTCTTTAATACCGAAATCACTTCCACATCCCCCTTGGAAAACGCGGGCAATTTCTGCTTATCCCCCCTTCGTACACTGTTTGGAGGTAGATCCTTTTCCGTCGTTTCGGAAAATGAGAAGGTCATCGAATGGAATCCCCCTAAAAAATCGACCCTGGAAAAGGTCATCATGATCGCCGTCTCCATTCTGCTGTTCATCCCTGCCACAATCGCCGGAGTAATCATCAAAGGACTGGCCTTCATGTCCGAAGAAGTGCGCCATCGGCACAATTTTGTAATCGAGTTCACGACAAACGCCCCTCCGAGAAATCCATTACCAACAAGCGCTTCCGAAGAGGATGATGGGGTGGAACCTGAGTATTTTTTCGGCTCCGATGATGAGCTAGAATCCGCCGAAGAGGTGGACTACACCCGCAGAGGCGAGATCACGCAGGAGATACAGCAGCACTTCGGTAGAATCAAGGTGGTCTTGAAAAGAGGAGACATCACCAAAGAGCGCTGCGACGTCATCGTCAATGCGGCAAATAAACAATTGCTGGCGGGCGGTGGGGTAGACCACGCCATTCACAGCGCCGCGGGCCCAAGAGTGCAGCAAGAATGCCTTCAGATACCAACCGCAAACGGTATCCGCTGCCCGGAGGGAGAAGTGCGGGATACCGGAGCCGGCACCCTTCCTGCCAAGCGCATTTTCCACACGGTCGGACCACGTTGGGCAGGTGGAGAAGCGGGAGAGAGCTCGCTACTTAGGAATTGCTACGTTAACTGCATCACAAAAGCCGTCGATATGGGATTCCGCTCCATTGCGTTCCCCTCCATCAGCACCGGTATCTTCCGTTACCCTCTCGAGCAAGCAGCAAAAGAAGCCTTCAAAGCAATCAGCGACACCGCCAACGACTTTGGGCCCGGTGAAAACATAGAAGTGCGCTTCATCCTCTTCTCGAAAGAAGACATGGATGCCTACACGTCTGCCCTTGAAAACTCGGTCGAACGATAAATGGATAGGAGAGAGACGTGCAATCCGTAGCGCTTTTTTTCAACACAGCCATTGAAGGCAGCAACCTCATTGAAGAGGCAGGAAACGCTTTAATGGCGCCTGTCCGGGTTCTTTTTGCCGGAAAGACCTATTCTATCGAGGGTGCCACCTTTAAAGAGGTGACAGCTGAAGAGACCACTATCCTTCGCATTGCCAAGATAGCGGTAAGCATCCTCCTTTTCATCCCTCTGACCATCGCAGGATGCCTCTTGAAGGGAGTGGCTCAGCTTAAGGCCTCTGTCAGGGAGCGTAGCGACATGCTCTTTCGCTACCTCAACACGCCAACACCTCCCAAACAACTCCATGAGGAGCCTTTTTTCAAGGATGGCGAGCTTTATCAAAGAACAATAGAAGCCCTCTCCTGTCACAGCAGAGAAGTGGACAGCGAGCTGACCTCGAAAGAATCTGCCGAAATCATTCTGGGCAAGCTTGAGGTGATCGTTAAGCACCATGTAGAGACAGCAGCGCCCCAATTCAGCAAGGAGCGGTCTCAAGAAATTACGGCAGGATTCTGCAAACGGCAGGATTCTGCACCCGCTACAGCAATATTCTTCCCTATGACTACAATATTCCTACACTAGATAGTTACATCAACGCCAGCAGGGTTATCTTTGAAGATATTGCGTTCATCGCAACGCAAGCCCCCATGATCGCATTTTTTAGCGGCAGAACCGAGACTCTGTCGCATTTCATCGATATGACGCTGGCTTCGGGTTCTAAGACAATCGTAACTCTGCTTAATAAGGCAGAGAGTGGAAAAGCAGATCCCTACTGGGAAGGCAATCAGCCGCTGGACGGCGACCGATGGCTTGTATGTGAAAAGCAGGAGCCGCTCGTTCATACTCCACGAGGCGAGCGCCTGGTCAAGAGGACGTTACTCATCAAGGATAAAAACCAAATTGAACTTGACAGAGTTACCCAGTTCCACTACGAGCACTGGCCCGATCACGGTCCGCCAAATGAAGAGCTATTCAACGACTTCCTCACAAAAATTGAAAAGCACGCTGAAAAAGGGCCCCTCGTCACGCACTGCAGCGCGGGTGTGGGAAGGACTGGCACTTTCATCGCCGCTCTTGGCCTGCGCAAGAAAATGCGCGAGCAGCTAGCTAAGGATAGCAAAACAAAACCCACGGTAAACATGGCACAGGTGATACTGGAGCTTAGATTGCAAAGAAACGGGATGATTCAGTCCGCCTCGCAGATCTCCGCTATTGAAGCGGCGCTCAAAACGCACTATCAGGAACTGACTGCCTAAATTTGTTATGCTTTGCCGCTCAATTACCTATGAGCGGCAAAGCATACTAGTAAGAAATCGAAGGCTAGACGAGAGAATCTGCCTCTTGTTTTCTCAAGTCAAACTCAAGCTTCCACTCACGTCCCGCTTCCGACCTGCAGAAAAGCTCCAGTACACCAAGTTCAGTGTAGCGCACTTTCAGCTTCACAAAGACAAAGGGGCTGTCTCCCTCTTCTCTTGGCAGCACGGTCTCGATCGAATGGAGCTCCGTCAAGGTCGACTCCGGCTTGCTTACCCACAGTCCGGTCGCTAGCTCCCCTTGCGGAATCGTTTTTTTATCAAGCGAGAAGAAGCGGAAGGAGGCGATCTCACCAATAGCCAACTGAAATTCTTCGCGCTCCAGCATCGTTTCTGTCCCCTCTTCCATTCCGATGGGTGCAATGCAGAGGGCGCGGACGGGAGGCTTTCGTCCCGGTACTGCCGGCATCGGCTCTTCGACGCCGATGAAATAGCTGCGGGAGAGTCCGCTCTTGATGCGGACAGCTTTGCCCTCTTTGGAAAATCCGTAATAAACGGCACCGATGGAGACCGCATGGTCCAGATCGTGGCCGGGAAGGGCTTGGGGAGCGGGCTTGCTTTTTTCGCGCGCCCAATTGGCGAGGGTCTCCAAGATTCTATCCTGCAGCGCCGACGCTTTCATCGTTCCTCCGTTAAAGAGGATAAAAGCCGGAGTGGTGATATCATCGCCGTTTGTTAAAAACTTAGACAACTGCGCCGTGATCCTCGGATCGCTGACATAGGGAAGCCCCGCTTCCTGAAAGCCAGCTCTCTTATCGGCAAGGGCCTTTTCGCTGCTCGGAATGATCGGGCAAAAACCATCTAGAATGAGGGCTAGCGCCTCCTCCTTTTCTATTTTGGCTTTTAGAGAGCCTCCGATCAATTTGGAGCCTCTGCCCATAATAGAGAGATCCGCGCTCTTCTTTTTCGAGCCTTCAGCGAGAAGCTCCTCTTTTGCTCTCCTGGCCGCGTGCTTTAGCGCTGTAAGCTGCCAGCTGTCGATGGAGTGGCCGAGGGCTTCGAGCTTATCTTTTGCAAGGTACGCCAGCGAGAGGTCGATATTGTCGCCTCCCAACAGAAGATGAGGACCCACCTGCGAACGGGTGAGCTCTAACGCCCCTTCCCGATCTTCGACTTTGATCAGGGAAAAGTCTGTCGTACCCCCGCCGATGTCGACGACCAAGATATCATCGCCTACTTTAAGCTGTGAGCGCCAGGCATCACCCTGGGCGCCAAGCCAGGCATAAAAGGCCGCTTGCGGCTCTTCTAAAAAGACCGCTTCGGGATACCCGGCCAGCTCCGCTGCCTCCTGCACGAGCTGCCTGGCGGACGGATCAAACGAGGCAGGCACTGTGATCAGAATTTTTTGCTCATTGAAGGGGGCGTCCATCTTGCTGTCCCACGCCTCTTTTAAATGACGTAAAAGGCGTGCGGATGCTTCAAGGGGACTTGCCTTGCGGCTTGGATCCTTGGAATTAAATGGAAGGTTTTTAGCCCGCCTGTCGACAGAGGACTGGCAGAGCCATGATTTAGAGGAGGCAACCAGCCTGTCAGGCACCTCTTCTCCCCGGCTTTTGGCATAGGCGCCGATTACAAAACGACTCCCCTCTTCGCTCACAACCTCAAGCTGTCCCTCTTCTTCTTCCAGAGGAAAATAGATAAAGGAGGGAAGGCTGAATAACTCCTCCTTAACACCGGGCGCGGTCATCTGGGGTATGGCAAACTGCTTGACCGCGATTGGATCGCTCTCTCTTTCGGCATAGGCCATTGTGCAGTTAGTGGTTCCTAAGTCGATGCCGATGATGTAGCGCATCTTTTGCATAAGCGGTCGTCCTTTTGTCTTTAGCGAACTTCGATCTCGGCGGGGTAGATTACGGCGAGGCCGTCAACACCTGCCTTGGTGGCTTTCCAACCGCTATGACGAACGATTCCCTGAAAAGGGGGATGGCCGGCGGCGTTGCCGACCACTTTTATCGCCCTTGCGTCATAGCCTTGCGGTACCGTGTAAGAGGAACCCTCTTTTTCTTGAAGCACAGGCCTGATGGCCACAGCCTCTTCGAGGGTTTTGCGGCAGTCTTCATGGATCTTGCGTACACAAGAGCCGATGTCGGCGTCCGGATAAGAGACGATCTCTTCCTGTAAGAAGTCGACCAGGCGGCCCTTTTGCTGCAAAAGGGCAAGCATCTCAAGGCTGCCCGGCTTTGATTCGTCTTTTTTGAGCTCCACCCTCGGCTGACAAACTTGGGGCTGTCCCTCGACAAACTTCTTTGCCTCTTCCGGCTTTTTGAGTGCTTTAAAGAAAGCTTGTATCGCGAGTTTGAAGCTCATTGAATTTCTCCTTAATCATTAATCTTGCATGAGGGCCGGCTCTAACAGCTCGAGCTTGTCTGTCATCTGGTGATCTGCGGAGATTACCCCCGTCTGAATGCCCATTTCAATTAAGAAAGAGATCATAAAGAAAGAGAACACGGCGATCAAGAGGATCTTTCCTCCGGGAACCCTGAAGGAGTTCTGAATGCCGAGTCTGTAGCGGCCGATCCAGATCATCAGCACCGGGATCATCCCGTTTAAGATGGTATCGCCGATACCACCCGACGTCTCCATGGCGACCATGAAAGCTCTCTCAAACTGAGTGGAGAAAATCAGCGTCGGCACGGCAATCATCGTACCAAGGATCAAGATACCCTTGCCCTGCTTTTTGATCGAAAAACCGTCGGCCAAAAAGTCAAACAGACCAAGCCCCATCGCCAGATAAGAGGTGACGATCGCGAACAAGGTGAAAAAGCGGGAGATCGTGATGATTAAAGAGCCTTGGACATGGCTTTCAATAAACTGAGTAGCCGGCACCGACTGACGGTTTGCCTCGATCAAACCCTCCGACCCCTCCACGGGAATAATCCCCAAGATGAGCATCTGCCAGATTGCATAGACGATAAAAGCGATGGTTGTTCCGCCAATGATCGCGATCCTTAAAGCCTGCGGGTGCCTTTTAAGAATGGGAGTCAAACTCGGAACCATCGTCTGAAAACTGAAAGATGTCAGAAGGAAAGGAATGGCGAGCGGAGCCAGTCTCCAGTTGGCAAATTCCAAAAATTGCGGTTTCACTTCATCGACTCCGGAGGAGATGAGTAGGAAATAGGCGCCGATCATCCCTGCGAAAAGAAGGGTGTTGACTTTACCGACAATCTCCCCGCCGAAGATAATGACGAAAGTGAAGGCCAATGTCAGGATGATTGCTCCGACGTCTTTACCGATCGGGATGTCGAAGGAGTAGCTGAGGAAGTGGGATATCTGCGCTCCTCCGCCCGCCGCGTAGGCAACCAGGGAGGCGTAAGAAATGTAGAGAAAAAGCACCCAGGCGACCGCTTTTCCCACCGGCCCGAGAAGCCGCGATGTCATGGTGATGACATGGCTCTCCCCTTCCATCCAAAGACTTACTTCAAGCAGAAGCAGAGCCGAAATCGTCATTCCCAGCCAAGACACTGCCATCATGGCAAGAGAAGGGATAAACCCTGATCCGCCCGAAGCGACGGGAAGCCCTAACATCCCACCGCCGATGCAGCAACCCGCAACCAGCAGCATGGTGGAAATTATACTTCGTTTCGTAGTCTTCTGATGATCGGCCACTTCTTCTCCTTTGTTAAAATTGATGATCAATTTTAAGTCATCGAATTATTCAACGCAAGAATATGTGTTGCGCTTGCCAATTTATCATTTACTTTCCTATAATACTTCAGCTTCAATACTTAATGGATTTTATTTATGGGAATTCCTCCTATTGCCGGTGGCTCAAACCAGCCTAATATTCTAACCGATGACGTGGAGCTATCCCTCATCGAGCAACTTCCTATCGAAGTGCTAAATGTGATCTTCTCTCAATCGGGTTTCTCCTGTGCCTCTCTCGCTGAGACCAATTTCTCGTTCAGGGAGCTAGTCCTAGGCACATCCCACCTTAAGATCCATCATCTGGCCGCCAAGTTTATTGGCTTGGGCTTCCAGGCAGCCGAAGCTCTTCCCCCAAGCAGTCAAAGAACTCTGCTCATGACAAACTCAGCCCTCTTTTTAGCCCCCTGCAATCCTGAGAAGGCGAAGAAAGCGTTGCGAAGGACCGTGAGAGCCACCGAATCGACGACGACAACCGCCCGCAAAAAAAAGCAGCACGAAATGAAAGCCGCCCAACTGGCCGATATCGCGCTATCGTCTCTGCCGTTAGACCCCCTCCTTGCACGGGAAATCCTGAAAAAGGCGCAAGACGAAGCGATGCAAAGTAAAAATCGCCTAAACCGCGCATTGGCGCTTGGACGCGTGGCTGAAACAGCGGGCGCCATCGATCCGTCAATCCAAAGGCACATGGCCGATTTAGCGCTTCAGGAAATCCAAAAAATGCAAGTTGTCGGCGAGCTCCTTAAGCCGCTTTTTGGCACCCTGGTTCAATATGAGCCCGTAAAAGTGATGAAAACCATTGGTCTCCACAAAGACCCGGCTGGGCGAGCGCAACTTTTAGAACATGTTCTCCACAAAGTTTCCAACACGGCGTTTTTAGAAATATTACCCCTTGCACTCTCCATTGCCGCCAGCGTGAGCAATGAAGAGGGCGATGAAGGACTTCTCGAAGGCGACCAAGCACTTGGCCACGATGCCCTGATGGGACAGATCGTCACCCGCCTCGCTCCGCTGAATGCAGACGCTGCAATCGACATTGCTAAATCAGACGGCCAAAGCATTGATTACCTAATCTCCTGTATTGTCCAGGCGATCGCCAAAACCTCTTTCGATCAAGCGCTCGTGCTTGCCAAGTCCATCAACGATGCCGCGCTCCGACTTGAAGCGCTTCAAAAGGTGATGCTCTCGCTCACCTCCGAAAATTGCCTTAAAGCCTGTGTCGTGGCTACCCAGTTAAATAATGAGCAGATTGATCACGACCTGACAATGGCCATCATCCGATCGGAAGCCAATAACCATCCTGCACTCGCGCTGGCAAGAGCGGACGAAATCAGAGATCCCACCCAGCGGGAGCGTGCTTTCGTCTCCCTCTTCGATCAGTGGACTGAAGGGCAAAATCAGACAATATTCTCCCACCTGCATGAGTTGAAGATCTGGATGAACAAGTCCCGGCAAGCGCTCAAAATCATCAAAGCATTCCCTGGCCTTGGCGATACCGATCTGAAGGAGCTCTTGAATATGATCAAAACTCCCCTTGAAAATATCGAGGCACAGATGGTGGTAGCTAAAATCTTAGAGCCAAGCAACCTTCAGCGCTCATCCGACCATGCGCTTGCCTCGATGAAACAGATTTTAGAAATTCCGCCACAGAGCAGCTTGATGCTTGACCAACTGAAAAGTGTCATCGCCGATTTCGCCAGGATGCAGCCAGCCCAAACTGTGACGATTCTTAGAGAAGCAAAAGAGAAACGGTATCACGAGAAACTCGTAGCCTACCTACTTCTTTTCATTGCCGAGGCAAGACCCTCCGAGGCGCTTGACTACATGAAAGATCTGGTCTGGGCTCCACAACTGCGGCACGAGATTATGGTGGCGGTGGCCAAAGGCATTGCCGCCAGGGGTAAGCCACAGGATGTCGCCCTCATCGATACTCTCTTGAATTTGATCCATTCCGAACCATTATCGGCTTCCAAAGTCGAGTTATATCTATCGATCGCTGAGGCACTTACAAATACACGCCCTATTACAGCCAGCTAGATCGCTTAAAAAAACGGCTACTAAACCCACTCTCCCCTTACAAAATTAAAGAATTTTGTATATAATAGACCTATACGGGGGGAGGGGTTATGGACACCCAGGAACCTAAGTCCAACCGATCTTACCAGCAAAATTTCCATATTAAAGAACAAGAAATCAGAGAAGTTGGCAGTAAATCTGGCAGAAAGCGGGATGACTCAGCACGCCCTGCGTGTGCACACAGCCGCGCTCCCGTCTGTCCCTGCGCGAGCGGCAGGAAAGATTCCTTGCCTCAAGAGACTTTTGCAATGGATAGGCCCGATATTGAGGCCTACCACTCCCCACTCCCGGTTACACATCTTCCATTAAAAAAGAGAATCAGACACTGGCTTAGGAAAGTTGTGAAATCTGTCGGCAATGCCCTGATCAGCATCTCTGCCTTTTGCCTGACTGGGTTGGCGAGATTTGCTCATCGTCTTCAGGGCAAAGTAGATTGCAAAGATTTAGCGAAGGGAATGAGCGCCCTGGGCCGGTCCCTTTTCCGCCAGCTGAAAGAGGCTCCCACGATTGAAGGCATCTTTCAGCCCCCGCCAAGTCCCTCCGCCCAAAATGCTCTGGCGAAACAAGCTCTCGCCAATCCCCGCTCCATCGCCGATCTTAAAGAAATAGAGGACACTCCCCTCTCCCCACCGCTCCTCGCGGCGGCCATTCTGTCCCTCGCCCGCCTCTATATCGATCTTGCAGCTGCAAAAAAATTGCTCCACCCGCAAAACCCTGCCATGCACCGCGCCTTCTTAGATGTGCAAGAGGCGATGCAGTGGCTTGTCAGCCATAAAGAAAAGAGCAAGATGTGTTGGATCGGGCTCGCCATCTCCTCGCTGCCCTTCTTCAAGACGATGCGTCTGGAAAACTACCCGCTTCGCTTCCAGGGAGCTACCCCGCTGGAAGAGGAGTTCTTGTCATTGGTCATCGATAAACTGGCAGAAAACCCTGTCGATCTGCAGCGTGAGCTGATGCTTGTGCCGCTCATGACCGAGTTTGCCCACGCGGATGACATGAAGAAAAGACAGCTGATCGACAGCCTCAAAGTGCTAGACGTCTAAAAGAAAGAGGGAGTCTTGCACACCGCCGATGATCTCGACTCGCCTGTCTGGATGCACCAAAAGATCATATTCGAGCCTTACACCAAACTCTCCCCTGAGATAGATGCCGGGTTCGATGGAAAAAGCCGTGGCAGCGATCACCTCGCGGTCGTCATGGGTCTCGTAGTTGTCCATGTTGGCGCCATCGCCATGAGTTTCCGTGTGGATGTTGTGTCCGGTGCGGTGGATAAAATGGGGGCCGTACCCCTTTTTCTGAATGACTATCCTTGCGGCGTCATCGACTTCATACCCCAATAGGGTCTCTCCCGCCTCCACTCTCTTGATGACAAGATCCGTCGCGGCCTTCTGAGCTTCTCGCACCAGAGCAAACACCTCCTGAAAACGGGCGGGTGGACTCATGCCGGCATAGCCCATTTTAGTGATGTCGCCATAGATGGAACCTGGTTGGTCTTTTTTGCACCACAGGTCGATCAAGACAGGATCTCCTTTCCTAATCTCTCCCTCCCCTCCTGCGTAGTGGGGATTGGCGCTATTTTTTCCCGCCGCGCAGATCGGTGGGCTGTCGGTGATATAGCCCTTTTTGTCGAACGCTTCCTGAATAAAGCGCTGGACAGACGCTTCTGTCACAGACTCGCCTTGCTGCAGACGCTTTTCAATCATCAAAAAAGCGCTTGTGGCAGTTTCCTCAAGAAATGCTCCTGCCTGCTGCATGGTGTGGATCGCCTCCTCATCCATCACTACTGTGAAATGCTGGAGTAGGTCCTTGGAAGAGAAGACGCTTGCGCCAAAGCCGGAGATGAGTTCGACGATGCCGGCATCGACCTTGGAGACATACGGGATCGCCCCCAGCGGAGAGTACTCCATGGCAATCTTCTTCCCGCGCGTCACTTCCGCGATACGTTCATGAAATGCCTGCCAGCCGGCATAAGACACTTTTCTTCCAGGGAGATGATCGAGATGAAAATCTTCAATCGCATGTACGATCTTGACGGGTTCGCCCTCTGCCGGAATGAAATAGGCCAGGCGGCGCGTTAAGTGAGCGCTCTCTTGCAGCTCAAGAAATTTAATGGCCAATGTATTGGAGCGCCTGAAATCATATAAGAGCCAGCCGTCGAGCTTCTTCTCCCTTAGAATCTTTTGTGCCTGCTGAATTTTCTCCATGCCGCCTTTAGTGGTAAATGGTTTGGATGATCGCAAGACTGGCCGCAAGACGCAGCGTCGGATAGGGTTCGTTCAGCTTTTCTGCAAGAAAGGGAAGCTGCTTTTTGTTGCCAATGTGGCCGATCGACTCGAGTACTTTGATCTTCAAGTCACGGTCAACACCCTCATACGCCTCTTCCAGAATCTCCAACGCGCGCCCTCTGTCCCTCCACGATGCCAACACGACAGCTGCCTGGACACGAACTTTTTTATCCGGATCATCCAGCAGCTTTTTCACCGATTCTTTGGCCTCATCATCGCCCTCTGTCATGAGAAGCGCCGATGCCACACCCGTGATTCCCCAGCGCCGCTCCGTCAAAAAAGTGCGGAGCATGGTTTGGGTTTCGGGATCACCCTTCACAGCCAGGAGATTGATGAGCTCGAGTCTGACAATCTGGTTTACCGCCTCCGGGGTGATGAGCACGTCGCCGGAAAAGCTCAGCTTGGAAGGTGCGATGGCGTCTCCTAAAATATCGCTGACAACGGCCAGACGCTCATCGCCGGCGAGCGCCTCTTTAATGGTCGTAAGCGCCTCTTCGTCCTCGATGCCAAGCTGCACCATACCCACCGCCAAGTTGAGCCGCACGTAGGGACAGCGTGACTTACGAAACGCTTTTTTCATCAGCTCCATGCCGGGCACGCCCGTTGAGGAGATGGCCGAGGCTGTCTTCACACGCACTTCGACGAGCGGACTTTCAAGACACTGAAGGAACAACTTCTCGGCAGCCGGAGGATCGATTAAGGTCATGAGCCAGAGAGCGTTAATTCGTGTGGAGATATCTTTTTCGTTTAAAAGAGGAGTCAGTTTTTTGCGTACAGCTTCTTTCGGAAACTCTCTTTTGTCCATCATCCGGCCCAGAGCGATCAGGGCGTAGCGGCGCACATCGCGGTGTGTATCGCTTAGGTGGTCGACTAAAATATCGATCTCTTCGACCAGGTCGAGATGTTCGATCGCGACAGCGGAGAGCGTGCGAAACCCCACCCGCTGACTTTTCGCCATGCGGCGCAGGTCCTCGCTACGAAGGGAGCGGTCCATGTTGACATAGGCTTCGATCGCTGCCGCCTTGGCTTCGTCCCCTTCGCGGTCACTGGTTATGATGTTGATGAGTAGCTCTTTAGCTTCGACGATCTTCATCGACCCGGCGGCCCGGATGGCGTCCAGCTTGAGGTCATAAAGACGCTCTTTCGCGATGATGCTGAGCATCTCTTGCTGCAAGGTCTTGTCCCTGAGCTTGGCTGCCAGTTTGATGCTCGCAGACCTGACGAGGGCGCTTTGATCTTTGAGCCCCTTTTGCAAAATGGCAACCCCCCTTGCGTCATTGGCATGAAAGGCTGCGAGCGCTGAGAAGAGCCTGAGGGCGGGCGTGCAGGAATTCATGCCCATGCGGATAACGCCGAAGGCTACCTCTTCTAAAAAATCGGTATGCTCGGGGTCGATGCCAAAGCGGCTGCGGTAGTTCTCAAAAAGAGTGAGGCCATAGCTTTCCTGTCCGGTGTAGAAGGAAGCGACGATAAGATCTTCTATGGCTGTGCGGCTGCCGGGATTTGCCTCATAAGCCCATTTAGCTTCTTGGAAAGCCGTCTGATAGTCCTTGATAAAAAGATGAGCGGCCACGCGCCTCGACGCGGCCGAGTCATCGGGCGGGGCCGAGTCATCGGCCGCTACCGATGAAACAAAGAGCACGCCCGCGGCGGCAAGGGAAAGGAGGCTACGCTTCATTTGATGAGCTGGCTGACAGACTTAAACTCGGGGGCTTTAGAGTTCTGCAGCAGCTCAAAGAGAATCGTTTCCACGGAACTGACCCGTGCGCCGATATCTCTTAATTCCGCAATCGCGCTGGAGTAGTCGTAGACGGAACGCGACGAGATGGCATCGTTTAACACAACACACTGCTTGCCGTGTAGAATAAGGTCTTTTGCAGTCTGCAGGATACAGACATGCGCTTCGATGCCAAGAAGGATCCAGGTGTCTACCGACTCTTTCAAAAGGGCTTCTTTAAGTTTGTCATCTTTAAGGCAAGAGAAGAAGGTCTTGCTGAAGACTCTCTCTTGATCAATGAGGCCCTTCAGTTCGGCAATGGTTCCGCCAAGCTTCTCGGGATATTGTTCTGAGACGATGTAGGGAAGGCCCAAAAGCTTAAAACCTTTGATGGCTTTAATCATCGCTTCCGAAGCTTCAACCGGATTTTCGACTAAAGGAAAGAGCTTATCTTGGACATCGACGAGTAAAAAGCCCGTTTTGCCCCTTTCGACGAAACGGTTTCTGAACGAAGCGTTCATGGGATACCCCTTTTCGATTTATGCCATCGGACCTAAGCGTTCGCCGCCGATAAGATGGAAGTGGAGATGAAAAATTGTCTGACCGGCCTCTGTACCGTTGTTGGTGAGCAGGCGGTAGCTCTCTTCAACATCATGCTCTTCCGCCAGCTTCTGCGCAACCGCAAAGATCTCCTGAAGCAGAGGGAGGTCCTCGGGTTTAACCGACTGGATATTTTTGATCTCTTTCTTGGGCATGATCAAGATATGAACCGGGGCTAAGGGGGCGATATCTTTGATCGCGATGATGTGGTCGTCTTCGTAGACTATGTCCGCGGGAAGTTCTCGTTTGATGATCTTGCCAAAAATCGTGGTCACGCTGTCTCTCTTTGTTGCTGCAGGATGATGTCTAAAGCTTTCAGCGCATCTTCTTTAGTCTCCCAGACGGAGATAAAGCGTCCTTTGTGGCAGAAGATGGCCCCTTCGATGCCTGTCCGTTTTTTAAGCTCCTCTTCGAGCAGTCCGGCCCACTCTTTCGGCAGAGGCCAACGGACGCGCATTTTGTCGTGGGGCGAGGGTGGTATGCCCCGGACTTTCCAGTGAGTTCCCGAGGGCATGACGATAAACTGGGCGGGATGCTCCTCGCCGCCAAGTTCAAAAAAGACGTCCATCCAGGGAATGGCTCTCTCAAACAGGAGGAAACTCTCGCTCGTTTTCATCGCTTCGGCAATGATTTCGCGACAAGAATGATTGTATTGATAACGGTCCCAAAGACGCTGTACATGGCCTCTTGAAAAGGTGAGCGCTTCCCGAAATGCTGCCTCCAGCTCCTCTGGTTCAGCTTCGTAGTGAATCGGCGTGAAGTTGGCGAGAATGTGGGAGTAGGTGCAGACGCCGGGAATCTGGGGGTCTAAGCCGTTGTCGTGGTTGTCGACGCCTCTGACCAGACTCTCGTTGAAGAAGTGATACACCTCTTCGGTGATGATCTTTTGGTTTTTCAGGTAGAGCAGCACCATGCCGGCAGACGAAAGAGGGCCCTGGTAGTCCACCTGATGGTGGTCAAACAGCTTTTTGGCCGGTTCGTATATTCCGCCGACATCGCAGATGTACTCGCACTGGGCAAGCAGCTCAGAATCTCTTGTGCGGATGATTTTCTCTTCGTCGATGAGGCCAAAAACGATCAAAAGAGCACAGGCAGTCACCTCGTCGGCATGGAATGTGCCGTCGTGGATACCGCAGCTTCTGTTGACCTTTTTTTCCACCATCTTGTCGTATCGCCTGACTACGGACTGCTCGAGAGCTTGTCGCTCCCTTCCTGCCGCCACCCTTTTTTCTTGAATATTCTGCATCCTCTTCAGCCTTTTCCACTCCTGCCTACCGGTCTTTCTTACCAAAAACCGTGAAACGAGCCAAGAGTCAGCTTATTTGGGAAAGGGCGGATTATACTCCGACTCTTTTTTTTTAAAAACCGAGAAATTAAAAAGACGCGCAATTTACAGACAACTTGTGAACAAATTGCCTCGCAAAGCGTTTAAAAAAATACCTTGGCAAACATCCACAGCAAAAACCACTCTAAAATCAATATTTATCCGATTTACTTACAGTTATTTATGATACTCAACCTCGTGCAGAACGATCGCTAAATCTTCTCTGACAAATCGAGCGTAAATCATGGTAAATTTCATTTTTACCGACAACCCCTCTACAGTTTTCCCACAAAAACACCCACTAAAGACCAATACTTTACCAAATCATAGCGTACATTCTCCGTACTAAATCCGGTCTTTTATGGGTAAAATCTTTGCACAACTCTCTCAACAAGCTGGTTATTAACCTCTTAAAAATCCCCTTCAGTCTGTAAACAACAGCATCCAAACGGCACCTTTTGTAAAAAGGAGCACTGTGGTAAATATGTCCCTTTCTCATAACCCTAAGCCGGCCTCTTCTTGGATGGAAGGGTTGTGAACCAGTCATTGAAAGTAAACATTTCCACTAATTTAGCTTCATATCCGCGCCCCGCTAAGCTGTAAAGGGACTCCCCTTTTGGCAAAGTCCATGAAGCGTTTACTTCCTTGTTGATTGGTTCAAAGGCTTTACTAGTTTTTCATCTCGAAATGGAGAGAAGACTCAATGCCCGCGATTGAATACTACCTAGACCCCGCCCACTTTGACCTTGTCACTCCTGACGGTAAGATCATCAGCATGCAGCGCATCGATGACAAAACTCTCGAAGCGATTGTCTTTATCGAGAATATCTCCCCTGTGTTTGTCGGCTTTCAGATCGACCCACAGCTTATTTTTTTCAACGTGAAGAGCACGTTGGCCCAAGTCGGAGTCGACGGCATCGGGATGGAATATAAACTCGACCAAAAAAGCCGCTCTGCCGAAGTACGCGTCCAGCTGCGAGCTATTGGCGAGCTCGCGAAAGAGATGCTGAAATACATCGCTGTCGGCGCAGAGATCGGCAAACTGTTTGCCGCTGACGACCGCCGCCGGGTGCGCGATCCGGAATACCTCTCCCGGATGTTCGGCCGGGCCGACCGCTGGGGAAGACCTCTTCTTTCTCTTGGGGGGCTCCATGGCAGCGACGACCTCATCCTCGATAAGATCGATGGCCGCACCGTCGCCTACCTATCCTTGCAGGTGGGACGAGTGACCTATTCCAAAGAGATGCTCGGCTTTTTGCCCACCCTGGGAAAAGCGCTGGTATCCAATATCAAGACCCGAAACATGATGCGCCTGCATCAGGAGTGGCACCCGCACCTTCCCCGAAATATTACCGATGAGGAGCTGCTGCTCGTCCGCACTCTCCCCCTGCACATCCGCACAGTCTTTGCACGAGTTGTCGACAATCTTCTGGCCGATGGCTATAAACACACGAGCGCAAGCATCCTGCAGCCGGACACCAAAGCCTCGGGCGACATCTATGAACTCTTTGGCGGCAGCAAACGCGAACTCTCCGATATTCCGCTCGAGTTCTACACACTGGAGCCCTACCGCGAGCACGTCTTCTTCTCCGACCGCGACCAGCTACAAAGCGCCCTGGAGAATGACGACGCCCTCTTCAACGCTTTCGCCACCGCTCCCGGAACGCTGCAGGAGAGAGCGGCAACTTTTGTCGTAAAAGGCAACCAGCTCCTTAACCTGACAGCTGAAGACTGGATCGTCCGCGAGACAAGGTCCTTCGATTTTCCGGGTACAACCCATATCGAACGGCAGGCGCAGCTTGTCGAGCGCTATATCGAACAGCAGCCAACCTATCCCTTCTTAAAAAGTATCAATGACGGGGCGATCACGAGCCAGGGCATCCTCATGACGCGCTACTTCCCCTCTCCCCTCCTTAAAAGGATGCTGCTTGGGGATATGACCCAGCGTTTCTTGAAAGGGATCTATTTTCAATACCCCTCGCTCTCCGGCGACGGCTTTTTCTCCTCGGAAGACAGGGCTCTCCTGCACGACCTGGAGAAATTTGCCATTCCGGTTTTCTGGGTGGACGACTCGACTAAAAAGATCCTGCGCTATGCCGAAAAGGGCGGTCGGGATACAGGGATGTTCGTCCCTCTTTCCCAGCTCGACACTTTCCATAAAGCAACCAGTATCGGCATCTATGGCTCCAACTTAATGCGGGGTGACTTTGAAATCGAGCTGCGCGAGCTGCTTGAAGGCCTGCTTAAAATGCGAGAAACGGTGAACCACCCGCTCCTTGGCAAAGACAAGCCTCTGGCGCTGATCACCGGCGGCGGCCCTGGAGCGATGGAGGTGGGCAACAAAGTCGCCACCGAACTTGGCATCTTATCGTGCGCCAACATCGTCGACTTCCGCCCCAAGCAAGGGGGTGTGGTCAATGAACAAAACCAGAATCCCTTCGTCCAAGCCAAGATGACCTACCGCCTCGACAAGCTGGTCGAAAGACAGGCAGAGTTCTACTTAGACCTACCCATATTCCTCGTCGGAGGGATAGGCACCGACTTTGAATTTAGCCTGGAAGAGGTCCGCCGAAAAGTGGGAGCCCAGAGCCCGACGCCCATCATCCTCTTTGGCGGGTCAGATTACTGGAAGAAAAAGGTGACTTCCCGCTTCCAACTCAATTTGGAGTCCGGGACGATTAAAGGTTCTGAGTGGCTAAGCAACGGCTTCTTCGCAATCCAATCGGCTGCGGAAGGGATTGAAGTGTACCGCCAGTTCCTGACCGGCAACTTGCTGATTGGGAAAGAAGGCCCTATCTATCCCAACGGATTTGTCGATATGGCACACGACAAGCTCGCCCTCAAGCAGCCAACATAGAGACTTTCCACAAACTGCAATTGGATGATTTTTGCGGGATACGTCAGGGATAAACTGTTAAGAGGAAGTCTTGCACTTCCTCTGTGGTCTTTAACGCAGCGTCCAGGGCGGCGGAGGTTTTCACAAGCTCTCCTTTGACACTCCGATCCCATAGATCTTTTGTGACCAGTTGAAATTGTAAAACATCACCAATATCGCTTTTACATGTAATTTCCACTGCGTTTAGCTTTTCCGGCTCGTCAGTTAATTCTATAACGCGATGTCTCTGCGCCAACTGGTCGAAAAAGCTGAGAAACCCCCAAGGTTTCGGGTCTTTCGATTTGAAGACCTTCACGCCGATAGCCAGCGTTTTCACTCTCTCATCTTGGGGTGAGGCACCCATCCTAAGGAAGTATGACGCCTGGCCAAAGTCTAATAGCGGATTCATAAGCCCCTTCCTCGTTTTATTCTTCATAGACTTGTTTGATCATCGATTTATCCAGCTTGCCAACGAAGATGGCCTCATTAAGAGGCACGCCTTGAATGTTATCGATCCCCATGCCGGTCAATACACGAATCACTTCGGCTTTGTCTTCCGGCCTGTTGACTACCGCTCCGTAAATATAGTCGGGTCCAACAACATCTTCAAACATCACTTCTGCCGTAGGAAGCGTGTAGTTGTTCGCTCTCTGTTTTTTACAGATGTCGCTTAGCGTCTCCCTCTCAGTCATCATCTCCCCTCTAAGCCCCCTCTCCGGCCGCTCTTTCTGTGCCACGCGCACCATCTTTTTGCTGACATGATGGGGATTTCTGATCCCTGCCCTGTCTTTTGCATAGCCATATGGCAGGCGTTCTGCGAGGCGGGCATCCATGAGCAGTAAAATATTTCCTTCGATCGCATACGAGCGCCAATCATGTGCTGATTCAAACTGATTGTCTGTGAGGGGGCGGGTAAACACCTGGTTGGCAGACCCTGTCTCGATATTCTCTTCCGGTGCGTTTCCCGCGCCGATGATTCCCATTTCAAATCTTTCGAAAGTACTGATCAGCCCTCCTTTCAGGATATACCCAAGAGTTGTGGCGGCGCTTTCGATTTTTTGTGTCTTATAAAACCCCTTACTCAACACCTCTAACGGGTTGAAGGTGACGCCGTCATGCCCTAAGGTGGCAGCAAACCCTCTGCCGCCGCTAAGCCAAAAATCTTTGATCGCGTGGCTGTCGACATATTCCATCCGTCCCTTGCCAACATCTTTCAGATGCATGTTTTCGGCTCTTTTTTCGATCATAACTTTATCGGCATTGCTTACGATCGCATCAAGGGTTTCCTCCCTCGAACTCTGCAAAGCAGTCTCTTTTGGACGCACAGCATTGGCGAGCCTCGCTTTGTTCTCTAGCATGACATCTTCCCGCCTGGATTGCATCATGGCTGTGGACAGCCCAAACAGCGTGAGAAAGGCATAAAGATCTTCAGCTTTTACACTGGCATCGGCCGTTACGTTGATTTTCTGATACTGATTCCACTTCTCGTCGTTAGTTCCGATTGTCAAAGTGATCTTCCCTGAACTATCTGTGTAGGAGACGGCCTCCCCGGCGTTCACTGTAACCGTATCTTTATATGTATTGTCGGACCTGTCAAATGTCTGATAGGTCGCTTTGGTAATCTCCTGCTTTATGCTTTGGTCTTCGAGCAACCCCGATTTGGATAGAAAACTCATGCGACGGCTCAACTTCTCTCGCTCAGCCTCTCCCACGGTAAATGCAAAGCAGAGATTTTCCGTAGTACGGCCTCCGCTCTCAATTTTTTTAAATTGACAGCGTACATTTCTTCTCCTGACCGTCTGATCTCCCGCCTCCAGCCAGGTCGCTGATTTTTTCGACATGTCGGCAACTCTACCGATATCACCCACTGGATGGGAGCTTGAGATGCGAATGCCCTGACAGCCTTCAATGTAGGCCTTAGCGCGCTGCGTGCGTTGCTGCAAGAGACAGATGTCGGCCAACTGGTTGAATACACTGACGAGCGTAGTCTGAAGCATGGTGCTTGCTGCATTGGGAGCGATGTCTTGAATTAAAGTGTTCGCTGAGAAAAGAAGTCCGTGCAAATCCTCGATCTTTTCACGATGATTGATAAACATGGCGGAAGTGTCCCCGACAGAGGACTTTAGACTTTCATGCACAATGACAGAGGCTCCCTTGATAAGCTCGATGGAATCGGGAACTTTGCCCGACTCTTTGTACTCACGCAGCAAGGATTCGGCTAGCCTCTGATGGCTCTCACTCACCACCTCCTTAAGAAGCGCTTTGACAGCGGGCTCTTCAAGAATCACGTGGTTTGCACTGCCAAGGATCCTGATAACATCCCCCTCTGATTTTGCCTCTTTAAGGCTATCAGTGAGCTTTACCATGCTGCTTTGCCTCACAGCGATGTCACCTTGAATCAACGCATGGAGATCCTTAAGACCTTGAGACTGATCGCTCTTCTTAATCTGTTTATTCAGTTCAACAGCCCACTCTTTGAGCTGCTTTATGGAGACCGATTCAGGAGAGCGCCTCAGAATATCGCCTATGGCGTCTGACTGCTTGGCCAGATTAAAAAGGAAATCTTTACCCCCAGAGAATGCCTCCTGCTTAGCATTCAGCCAGGCATCTTCGAAATTTTCCAGATCCATTTCCTGAAGCACATTGGGGTCGGTGAGAGTTTCGAAGGCTGAAGTTAATACATTATCTGCCCCATCGAATTCATCTGCGTTGGGGATCTCATCGCTGTCCAGTTCCTTGATAATGCAATTGAGCCGCAGGTGGAGACTGTAACTTTCTCGCGCCAGTTTCTCGTATGCAGTGCTTGCCTCTTTCTTATCGGTACCTCTCGTCCATCTCTGCTTGCTTTGCTCCAGATAATCTTGAGCTACTTTGTGAAGGGCTCTTGCCGATTGCTCTATCGCCAGATCCAGTTTTTTGATGTTAAGATCCCTGCTACTGTCGGGATCTTCCAAAACATGAGCGTCCAAAAGATTTTTCAACTGACCGTTGACTTTCTCTATCTCGCTTGTGACGCTGCGCCAATCTGCTTTTTCGCTCCCATAAGACCAGTTCGTTACCGTTTTTCCGATGGTAGCGCTCCACGCTCCGATCAGAGAGTTTTGGTCTACCTTCTGCAGCTCAAGATCCCCATCCGGTTTGACGTAAAAGTAATTCCCGTTTTCAAATTGTCCAATTTTGTCATAGGCCCGCTGGCAGCTGTTGTAAAGGTTACTATAATCCGGCAACATACAAGACCCCTAACCCACACAATCCCGATAGAACCTATTTTAACACATTTGTTAATTTTTAAATTTAAACTCATACTCTTGTTTATAAATTAACACACGCCAAAACATACACTTTTAACTGAAAATACTATCAACAAAACACACGATACAAAAAGGAGGGAGCCGTCAGAAGTTAAACATCTCGAAAGGAACAGCACATATTAGCCGAACTTCAGGCTAGGAGACGACACAGTGCAAATGAGCCGACACTAAGCAAATATTCCTGCAACCGCTTTGCTTCTTCAGGAAAATCTGAGTGCTCGGGACTGCCATGGCTTGCGCCGCAGATGACAAAAACGCGGCTACGGTCCAGGCTTTTTTGAATTTTAGTGATGAGTTCAGTCTGACGCTCTGGAAAGGTCTCACTGATTATGGCTCTGCAAAAGGCACGATAGGCCAGATCAACAATCTGTTTTGCCTGTAATTGAAAATCATGAATCTCCGCTTGGTTCACCGAGGGGGTCTTCAGCCACTCGCCAATCGTAGCCAGATCAACTCCCCTGCCTTTAAGCGAATCCGCCTCTTTGAACCCCATCAAAATCTCGCAAGCGATCATTTTTCGCCTGAAGGCAGTCTGTTCGTCTTGGAGCTTATCGATCACCTGGCTGGCGTAGAGATATTTTTTTCTTTGCTCTTCAACCTGTTTGAGCGTCTGGGGATTTTCCCAGCACTCGGTCGCCGCGGCAATTTTCCATGTGCCCACCACTTTCATGCTCTCGGCAAGCAAAACATCTGTTTCCTTGAGCTTCAACCCTGAAAGGATGTTCCAAATATGGGGATAGTGGCTGGGTGCTTTGTGGTTCGTCAAGAACACGACGATTTTTGCCGATTCGAGGCTTTCTTCATCGGATATGCACTCGAATGCTTCTGTCCGATAGGTTGTCAGCGAGGCTGCATGTGAAAACATAATAAATTAAATCCAAGTAAAACAAACTTCAATTTTACAACAACAAACAATTTAATGTTAATAATTAATTAAGCGACCATCAAAACAAAACTTAACTAAAGAGACCTTAATACGATTGATATGAGAAGATTTTCAGGAAAGCCCTACCACCCCAAATTTCGACACCACAATCTCTAACGACAGTTCCTATTCAGAGAACTCCGGGCAAGATACCCCACTGATGGCCGCAGCATACTACCGCGCTAGACGTCTTTGACCACACAATCTCTGAGAACGAACTTTTTAAGATGCTTAGAATCAAACCGCTTCAGCAAAACTAGACACCTTCTGCCGAATCCTAGATGGTGCTCAATACCCAAGGGAGCTGCCTTGCTCGATACAAAGCGCGGGCGTAAGTGGAAAGCCCCCTTAGAAATCTTCAGGGGCTTTCTGTGCTCTTTTTACACTTACAACTTTTTTTCTGCTTGAATCATGTTGAATAGGGCGACTTTTACAAACGGGGGGATCTCTTGGGGAGGGACTTTGTCCTCATCCTTGTATGAGCCCGAAGTAAATGTCTTCAAATAATTGGGATAGTCCTTTTTGACGAGGTTGATCCAGTAGTTTCTTGCGTAATGCGGATGCCCGCCCAAAAACTTTTTCAGATCGCCATAGGTGATGGAGAAGATGTTGATGAGGTCGCCCTCCTCGAAAAAGTTCTTCCAGCCCTGATAGGCAAGACGCACCTCTAAGGGCAGCGCCTGCTTGGAGAGTTGCGAGAGATCTTGTTGCGGGCTGATGTCGAGAGACTTGACCATGGCGGTATACTCCGGCGGGGCCTCGCTCCACTTCTCCGGCAGCCACTCGGGCGATTGCACTAAGAACTCAAAGAAGTCCTGCTTGGAGATGATCCTCTGCGTGTACTCCTCTTTGATGAGCCTATCCCAGGTGTGGTAGAGAAACAGCACTTCCGGTGGGGCGATGACCCGCTGATCTGCATAGCCTGCTTTGATGCCTACCCTGTTTTCGAGATCGAAGCCGGTCAGATAATCGCCTCGCGACTTAACATTCTGCCTCAAAAGATTAGGAAACTGCCACAGGAATACAGACATCTGGCGGTTAGTCACCTGAAGGAAGGGCTTGTCTTCGGCCGCTTTCCTCATGAACTGCAGCATGGAGCCTGAATAGCCCCAGATGATCAGAGCGAAGGTCAGGAAAAATGCCAGCCAGACGAAGAAGAGAAAAGGGTTTTTCTTGGGAGGCTTTCTTGTGGCGAGATCCTGGTCGGGTATCTCACGCACAGGCGGCTCTTCAACCGCCTGCCCTTTTCTGTCTTCGATGACGTCTTTTGGCTCTGGATCAAGTGGGTTCATGCATGCCGCCTTTAATAACCGTATGTCGCCCTGACGCTGAAGTAATTGGAAGCTTTTTTGCTGAACTGACCATCAACGTTGTAGCCGTCATGGTATTCGGCAAAGATTCTGAGCTTCCTATAGCAGCCGCAGGTCTTTCCCCACTCATAACCGATGACGTATGTCTGGTCGATGTGCTCGGAGAAAGTGTTATAATAGAGGAAGTCCATCCCGAAGAAGGGCGTTCCGTAAAGATGCTGACAGGGATCATAAAATCCATAGCTGTAAAGATGCAGTTCCACACCGGCGTTGGCGTAGAAGTTTCCTGTGTCAAACGACTCGTCATGCTGAATGACCCAGCCAAGACCGCTGTAGAGCCTGATTTCACTCGTGAGCATGTTGGATACGTAGAAGTCCAGATACTCCGCTGACGGGTTTCTTCTGTCGAAGTTAGGGTGGTTGAGCAGGAATTCATCCCCGATATGGGACGAAATGTGATAGGGCCTGATCCTGAACACCCAGTTGCCAACGGCATACTCGATTGGCAAACCGATGTAGTAGTCTGCGTTCATCAAAGGAGCCGACTCATGGCAGGGGTCGAATACCGCCCAGACGCCGCCATCGAGGTTAATCTGCAGCTGTCCGCACCAGGGCCATACGTTGCACCAGCGGATGAAGGCGATGTTGTCTGCAAAGGATACGGGAATGACGTTCTTTGTCAGAGCCTGGTCGTTAAACCTCCAGCCGGCGGAATAGGTCAGCTGCCTTGGCGATGCCAACAGGGGCTTAAATAAAGGACCTTCTTCAGGTAGCCACACGCCCCAAAGACCGCAATGTCCAAAGGCTGCGTCGCAGTCCCCTGCCATGTGAGGATAGGGCCCTCTCCAGTAGCAGTTTGCTGCTCTCTCCCATTTTTGTGCGTCAATGTCGCTGCACTGCGTGCAGCAATCGCATGGACAGCCGCAGGACTCTCCTGCTACTGCTGCATGCCCAACTAAAAGAAAAAATGCCGTGATAAGAAGACGGACCATAGTGCTTGCTCACTCCGCTAAGTGTTGAGTCTCTTGTTTTGTAAGAGATTTTTGATACCCCATTTCACCATAAGAGAAAAGCAAAAATTGATTTCACATACATTTCCGCCTAAGAAAAATATTGCGCGGCTTCTTCCCAACCTGCTACACTAGTTTTTCCTTTCCCGGGGCAATAGCTCAGTTGGTTAGAGCAACGGACTCATAATCCGTTGGTCCTTGGTTCAAGTCCAAGTTGCCCCACTCTTTTCACTAGTTCATATCTTTAAGCTGCCATATCAACAATCTGTTAGCCTATTGCATACCCCTTCACAGCTTCCCGAAGTAAAATCCCGTTCATCTTTGCCCCAATTCACACGCACTCTTCATGCCCAACATGTCTAATTTGATTTCAGATTTCTTGCATTAGTACTCCCCGTGTCTGTTTATACTGGTTATACTCTGCCGAAATCTAAGTCTTAATCTTACCTCATACAATTAAGGCAGGTGGCTCTGTCTAGATGAGAAGCACTCCACATGAGCTATCTGGGAAATCGGAAAGCCCTTGCTGATATTTAGGGACAATAGAACCGAATTTACGAGCGTATCGGTCATCAAGTGGAATGAATTAAAACGGTTAAATGGCCATATATCAAACCGAGAAAGCTCATGCAGAACGATACGATAGAAAGTTTTAATGACAAAGTACGAGACGAATTTTTGAACCAACATTTGTTCTTAAACCTAAAAGAGGCCAGACATTTAGCTAAAGAATGGAGCTTTGATTATAATCGAAAACGATCTCATAGCACTTTGAAGGTTCTATCTCTCGAAGAATTTAAGAAGGCTTTAGAAAAGAACTCATCAAAAATTTGGTTAGCTTGAGATTTTCCACAAGAAATTGAGCCTAAATTTTGGGCAAGTCAACACCAGTTTGATTGTCCGATCAATTCCTATTCAGGATATTTTAAAGTTAACTGCGGTAATACGGCTTTACGTAAGTTCCATTTTTTCTGTAGTACCCGTTAACATAATTAGTTCGTGCTCTTCCAGTTGTTTTACTAATTTCACCATATCCATTTGCTGAATTTGAGTACGAATTGTTTTTAGAAGATGATTGAGAATTTAATATTTTTTCTGAGTCTTCTTTGCAATTGTTTCTGTTAGATGGAATCAGTAAAATTTTGAGAGCTTTCGCATTAGTGTATTCTTTTATACGTTTGTCTTCATCAAAAGATAAACTATTAGATCCGTAGTACCAGCGATCGAAATAGGCATCAATTTTTTCAGGTGTTCCGAGAATTTCAAGAACCTCGTCCTTAGTACTTCCAATTGTTAAGTACTTAGCACCTGACTCATCTACTAGAATTTGCCCCCAAGTTGTATTGGCAAAAACAGACATAAGTAAAAAGAGGAAGAGAAAAAAATTTTTTTTCATTTGTTTTACTTAATATTTTTTCGCGATAATGGTTGCCATGTGTTTTTAAGAGACAACCTCTTTAACACCAGTTTCTATTGTATCGATTTTTTTAGTTCTTCTACTTCATGGTTATCTTTAGCAATTTGAATATTTACTTTTTGCAAAGAGTTTGTTCGTATGAAGTTTTTAGAAGCGACCAGCATGTAGGGAAAAACATATCGAAGATCGCCTGATTCTCCATTACTTATTGCTGCTGTTTTCCAGAGATCATAGACCTTTCCATTTTCGCGGAATTTTTCAAGATCGACTCCTTCCAGAGTTAGATTTCTAAAATAGACAACACCCACGCCTACATTAGTTTGCGAGCCGATGACACCATATTGTGGGGTGTACGTGGTATTTTGCGAATATGTGGCACAATTTCCATATCTAGTAACTGACCCATAAGTGTTACTCTGCGCGACTCCTGTCTGGCCCCAAATTGGTGTGGAATATGTGTATTCATAAAATTTAGGATCACTTACCCCGTATGAGAGAAATATACCTACATCAGCATCTTCAGGATTCGATACTTTTTCAAAACCAATGCTTTCTAAAACTTTTTCTGTGTACGCAGAGAATTCCGCATATTGTAAGTTATTTTCGTCGACGTCTTTATTTCCGGGAATAATAATAAATTTATTTTTTTCAATAGCAATAGGTGAACTTATTGAATCGACAGTTACATTGAAAGGTGTACTACATCCACAAATCAATATTGACATAAAAACCATGAACAAATTGGAAAGCCACATCTGTAAATATTCCTTAATTTATCGAATCGATTTTTTAATTAAATTCACGTCAATCACTCCTTCACGAACAATACAACTCGAACCTGATATTTTTTTTGATTTTTGAAATTTTAACACCGCATAATCCGTGTATTTCGCTGCATCAGATAAAATCACATAATTTTTGTGCTCTCGATCTACGATCTCGTGTGCTTTTGACAATTCTACATGTGAGTAACAATATGTTAGATTGAAAACCAAAGAAAGAACCAACAATTTTCTGATATTTTTTAGCATAAATAGATTAACCTCTTGTTTATTTTAGCATTAGATAGTCTCAAACAAAGCCATTTTCAGCAACCACAATTAATTTGTAGTCACAAATCAAGTTGAAATAGACTCAAAAACCTCGTGTTTTAAATCAATAATTTTTCATGCTATTTAACATGGATTTCAGAAAGTATTTATTTTCCTAATTAGAACAATCACCTTCTCATCATAATGTAAACCCATCCAAATAAAATATTGAGTAGACACACTGTTATCCCACGATTGTGGATGAGGTTGTTATGAGCGTAAATTTTCACCCGCTGCCGGTATCGTGGAGTGCTCCCCATTTAGATCGGACCGCTTAACTTTGGAGTGCTCCCCATTTAGACCGGACCACTTAACTTGCTCGTAAGACATTGGAGTAAGACTTAAGAGTAAGACTAGGCGTATGACTGAATTTAAACTTATTACCTCGGTAGAAAGAAGAAGGCGATGGACCCTCGAGGAGAAGCGCCAAATCATCCAGGAAACCTACCAATCCGGCAACTCTGTTTCCCAAGTTGCTAGGAAATATGGTATAACTCCCAGTCAGCTATTTCAGTGGAGTAAGCGGATGGAAGACGGAGCTTTAGAAGGAATCAGTTGCCAAGATGAGCTATTACCTAAAGCTTGAGGTCAAAGAGTTCGAGAAAAGAATCAGGGAATTAGAAAGGATTTTAGGTCGTAAGACCCTTGAAAATGAAATTTTGAAGGAAGCCGTAAGAATAGGTTGGAAAAACAACTGGTCTCACGGCAGCCATTTCAAGTCTTTAAAGATTTAGAATCAGACAGATAGCGGAGGTTATGCAAGTGTCCCGCTCTAATTTGATTCAAAATTTGAATGGTCAGAACAAGAGACCAGGGCAATACAAAATTGCGCAAGACGAAGCGCTGATTCCTTTGATTCAAAAGATCATCAAGGAAAGACCGACCTATGGTTATCGTAGGGTTTTGGCATTAATGAACGAGGAACTCTCGAAGCAAAACAAGACATTTGTCAATCATAAGCGGGTTTACCGCTTGAAGAAGCAAAATGGCCTTCTTCTGCAGAGAGCTCCCAGAAGACCGAAAAGAGCTCATACCGGAAAAGTAGAAACTCTTCACAGCAATACTCGATGGTGCTCTGACAGCTTCTCCATTCAATGCAAAAATGGGGATCAAGCCATGTGGCTTTCTCGCTCAATACGTGCGACTGTGAAGTAATGCGCTATATTGCTTCTACCGTAGGAATCGATGGGCGAGTGCAGTTGCCCCTATAAAGC
>NZ_CWGJ01000010.1 GCF_900000175.1 Estrella lausannensis | reverse complement strand
GAAAACTTGCAAGTTAGTGGTCTGGTTTTACAGGGGAAACTCCAGGGATCTATTCTTACATTTCTAAACTCATCACCAAATCCAGTTTTTTTCGACCCTTGAAGGATAGACATCTACTTTTCAGCTTTGTATGTATTTTTATCATTATAGAATCAGGCAAAGCCGTAATTACTTCAGGAGCAAATAACCACAGCAAGTAATTGAACAACACAAAACGGATATAGACGAAAAGATCATTTTTCCAGTATAGTTTTTCCACGCCATATTTTCAGATAGTAAAAAATAAAACTATAGTTTTTCTAGTTCAAGTCTCAATTACTTCATTTATTTGCCATGGTCCAAAAGTGTTCGATAATCTAAGCAGAGAAAATTTAAATATTATTTGTTTATGTATGCTGCCTGCTATAGGTCTTATCATAGGGCATACTATCGGGACGTATCGGAGATGGAGAGTCCAAAATAGCGGTGAGGCACAGGTTAGGCGCGCCTTAGAAGAGTATTGTAAAAATAATATTGCGCACGTTCTAAGCTGTGTTACATTACGTTTAGAGGATGGCTCTACTACCCAGATTGATCATATTTTAGTTAGTAAAAAAGGAATATTTGTAATCGAGACCAAGCATTATAAAGGTTGGATATTTGGCAATCCCAAATCAAAAGTATGGGCTCAAATTATCTATAAAAACAAATATACATTTCAAAATCCAATCCATCAAAATTACAAACATGTCAAAGAGATCCAACGTATTTTTGACTTCGTGGAGGCAAGGTTTATCCATAGTATCGTTGTTTTTAGCGGTGAGTCTTTATTTAAAACACCCAAAATTGACAACGTGTGCTACCTAGAAGAATTAATTCCTACCATAGAGAAATATTCAGACGAGGCTTTAAGCTTAAATCGTGTTCAGTTTTGTGTTGGACGGTTAGAGTATATGCGTCTAGAATTAACACAAAAAACCGATGTTGAGCATCAGTCATATTTGGCCCAAAAATTTGGTCGATAGATTTAGTCCATACAGAACGGTTCGTTCGCCCAAAAACTTTTCTTAAACATCAAATCATGAAAATACAAAGCAACCCTTCTGATAGAAACGTCGGCACGTTACAACTTTTGCATACATTTTTATCATTTGCAGATCAGGTAAAACCCGTGAGCCACTGGTGGGCCAAATGGGGAGCACTCCAGTTGCCGGATTGGTAAGTTTCCTGGATGATTTGACGCTTCTCCTCGAGAAAGAGTTCATCGCCTTCTTCTTTCTACCGAGGTAATAAGTTTAAATTCAGTCATACGCCTAGTCTTACTCCTATGTCTTGAGGGCAAGTTAGGTGATTCGGTCTAAATGGGGAGCATTCCGCAACAAAGAACCATTTGCACCAAAACAAAACCAATAAATTCCTCTAGCATTTGATCAAAACTTTCATTCTCTTACTTGTAACAATTGGATGGTATTGGATAATTCAAAAGAAAATGCACTTCTTATCCGTTAATAACAAACTCAATCTCAAACACACCTCACCTCACCTCAACCCAACTAAAACAAATACAAACATGACTTATTATCGATACAGGCATTATAATCTTCAATTAACACAATAAAATTTCATGGTATCAATGAGTAATCGCGGCTTTGTAATCTACACTCACGTGGCAGAAGGTCACCCAAGTGGCCTGAAAATCATCACAAAATCAAATTGGAGCGGAGTTGGGCTTTATATCCCTAGAAGCCGCTTTAGCCATAATAAAAGTAGGGCTGAACTCCAAAAACCAGGTGTCTACATGCTGCTTGGGGATTTAGACTTCGATCCAAAGCTTTACATTGGAGAGGGGGACCCTCTAATAACTCGCCTGCTCTCGCATCAAACAAACAAAGATTTTTGGGATATACTAATCGCGTTTACATCTAACGATTCGAGCTTGAACAAAGCGATTATACAGTACCTAGAGTCTCGCCTCTTAAGCCTTGCAGCAAAAACAAGCCGCTTCAAGATCCACAATAAAAACACCCCCAAAGCCCCCTCCCTCTCCGAAATGGATACAGATGTTGCGGAAGGCTTTCTAGCAGAACTTCTTCTTTGCCTTCCAATACTTGGAGTGTCTCTCGACATACCTTCCAAAAACGAAGTTTCTACCGACAACTACCTACACATCAAAAACTCTAAGGGTACCCTAGCTAAAGGGGTGCTAACAGACGACGGATTTATAGTTTTTAAAGGCTCTAGAGCATCTCTAGAAGAAACCCCATCGTTTCCCCTATCTCTTAAAGCCAAGCGTATGGAGTTAATTGACAGAGGTGTCCTTAAAGACTCAGGACAGGGATATTACGAATTCACTTGCGATCACTCGTTTGGTTCCCCTTCAACCGCCGCAGGCGTTGTTCAAGGAAGATCCGCCAACGGCCGGCCCCCCCCCCCCCCGGCCGTATTGATTGGAAAGACGCAGCTGGCACCCCCTTGAACGAGCGTGAAAAATGTGATTAAAGATATCCTCACACCTAAGAATCTAAATTTAGATTAAGATCACGACAATTTTAAATTCGCCAAATGCAGCTGTCCCTACGAAACCGGACCACTAACTTGCAAGTTAGTGGCCCGGTTTTGTAGGGATAACTTCAGAAATGGGGTTTGTTTTCTAATTTAAAATGTCACACTCACCTTCATTTAGAGTTCTTCCCTAAGAAACGTGGAATCGGAATCAAGTAGTATCTTGTGCTGGATTTTTTTATTAATCTATTGCACTCCTCAACATTCCTGTTGTGTTCATCAATAATTTTATCATATCTCTTATATAGACTTTCATACTGATCCTGTAGATCATTATATTCTTGCAAGCTCTGTGCTTTTTCAGCTTCATTTTTTATCTTTTCAAGCTGTAATTCTATTCGGATATATTCGCGCTGCTGTAGTTCTATAACTTTTTGAAGAGACTCTGACCGTTTGACGTCAGAACTATGGTACCATTCTTGTCCGAAGAACAATAGAATATTCAAGAAAATAAATCCAACTATAGAAACCAAGAAATTAACCATAAAAAACAATCCTTAAATTAAATAATTAATGATCAAGCAAACAACAACCTATTGTAGCCAAGGAAGCAATCTCAGATTTTATAGATAAAATAGCGACTTAGATATGGTAGAATACGTGACAATATTTCTACAAAATCGACACCGCAAGCATAGATTATTTATATTTAGACCAGACCATCGCAAGAGATCGTTTACTGACAGAAATGACGGTAGAGGTGTAATTAAATCTAAGCTTTTCACCTCGACAAAAGAATCGGATGCAAACTCTAAAAGAGAGTCATCTGTTAATTTACCTACCCCTCTGTAAATCCAGTCTTAAATCTCCCTCGCAACACGCAACCAATTACTGAAATTATTTATAAATTTTATTCTACAACTTTTCGGGATCAGTAATTTCAGTTTTTACGCGATAGGTCAATACAGTGTTTAACAAAAAAAGTTTATAGCATGAAAATAAGAATATGGACTTCAAAGTTATGTCACTAACAGTCAACAAACTCACTTTAAAATTAGCGAGACTAAAAATTATATTGCATGAGAGGATCATCATTAGATAGGCAAGTAATCGAACTCCTTTACATTGATAAGAAAATTGATATAAAGCTACAAAAAGAAGTAAATTTCCGATTACCAGCCCAAACACAAACCCAATACCTTCACAGCAGTAGCCTACATTTTTCCATCCGTCAGCACTACTCATTATTATCTGCCATATGCACAATGGCCAAAACGCGAAATTCCAAAGCATTCTTATTTTTTTATAATTTAGTTCCAAATTTCACCTCTGCAATAAGTACATCTTTGTTTTAAAAAATTGGTTCCACCTTTTAATTACTCAAAATGACTGAATAAAACACAACCACCAAAGATTAAGAAAAATATGATTGATAGATAATAGACATAACCACAAAATACTATCAATAAAAAACACAAGAAAGAAAAATTATAAAAATGAACAAATCAAATACCAGTCTCGATCCCGTTCGTAAAAGGGCAAAACAATTGTTCTGTTTCTTGAAGGCTCTAATTCACCAACGATTCCCAACTTGTCGACAAATACATGAACAACCTTTCGCTTTACCTTTGAGTAATCTACCGGATCATCAATCTATTCGCTTTTTGCCCCCTTATGAAGAAAATGAACAACCACTTTTAGAAATCAGAAGACCAACACTGTTTCATTGCCCATCCCCTCCAGAATCGATACAAGATTGGTTGTTTGCTGGGTGGAATGATTGTTCGCAATTACCACAGGTACGTGAAACAAAACCAACAGGATTGGTTAATGATAATCAAAAAGCTATCGAGCGCTTCGATGAATGCCCTCGACGTATAGAAGCGTTTGAAAAGTGGTGCTCTGTTCGCGCTGTCTGGGCGGAAGAGAGAACGCGAGCAAACCAGGCACTGGAATTGTTTGACAGGCTCTATCAACAGTTTGCCTTACTTGAGAAAGAAGGTGGACAACTTGAACTGTTAGTTGGTGATGGCCTATTAAATTGGTCTCTACCATCTGGAGGCATTCATCATCCAATTTTATTAAAGAGAGTCGAACTTAAATTTGATCCGGCGATTCCAGCATTTACTTTAATCAATTCCGATCGTCCTTCTGAAATACATCAATCCCTCTTAATGGCCATTGATGAGATAGATTTTAAACTTCTCCAAGCCAGGATTGATGAACTGGCCGAATCCGAATATCACCCTCTTGGAGGAGATGATACAACGGCTTTTCTTAAAACTATTGCTCTCAGCTTATCACCAACTAATGGAGAATTCTTAGAATCCCCTGCAAAAGGTGAAAAAGATCATCCAAGAATGTGGAGAGAACCTTTTCTGTTTTCTAACCGGCGCAACACATCGTATGGACTTGCTGTTGAAAAGATCCTCAAAGATATTGAAGAAACTACATGCTTTCCAAAATCACTCGCAACCATAGCGGGGGTTTATGATCCAAGCACACAATTTACGAGTGACTTTACACATTCTGCTGAAGCCACATCCTGCCGGAATGACATAGCAGATATACTTTTGGCCAAACCAGCCAACGCCGCGCAAATTAATATCATCCGTCGGTTTAATAATACAGGACTGGTGCACGTCCAAGGGCCCCCAGGTACAGGAAAGACCTATACTATAGGAAATGTGATCGGCCATCTTTTAGCACAAGGTAAACGGATCCTGGTCACCAGTCACACAGAAAAAGCATTAAGAGTTTTGAAGGAAGAAGTTCCTGCTCCTCTACAATCCTTGTGTGTATCCGTGCTCAGTAATGATGCTGAAAGTAGAAGACAACTCGAAGAAACAATCAATGCAGTCAATAAAAAACTAACAGAGCAAGATCCTGATCAGATACTTTCTGATATTAAAACCCTAAAAATTGAACGTGAATCACTGCTAGTCCAAGAACAGGAATTGCGTGGGCGCATCAAAGAGATCATCAATGCAGAGTACACTCCTCTCGAGATAGATGGTTACGAACTAGAACCTAGTGATGCCGCTCGTGAGACCTCGGAAACACGTGAAGGAAATGATTGGATACCTGGCGCTGCAGGATTAAACTCTCAACTGCCTATCACTCAAGATGAATTATCATTTCTATATTCTACCAATGACAAGTTAACTCAACTGGAAGAATTAGAAATTCAGGCTGGTTTGCCATCTATAAAAGACATACCTGCCCCAGATGCGCTTGCTGCTTTAATCACAGAATATCGTGCACTTCAATCAAATGACCTCAGAAAGCATAAAGAGTATTGGAATCAGATCAATGGAAATTACCGTTCACTTAACGATTTAGCCGAGCGACTCTTTAACGAATTTAGTCAAAATCTAATTAAGCAGACATGGCGTCCAAGCGCGATCAAAGCAGGTAAACTAGGAGACAAAAGTCTCGAACTGTGGGAAACACTGTGCGATAGAATAGAACGTACTTCAACCATCGCCCATCGATTATCACTTCAAGAGCATCTTCAACCAACTTTTGATGATGGAATCATCTATGAAGACTTCTTAGAAATTTGCAAGCAAATCCATACCTACGTTTGTAACGGTAATAAACTGGGACTACTCACCCTTCTGATGAGAGGAAACTGGAAAAATTTCCTCCAAAAATCACGCGTAGTGTCTGGTGAACCACATAGAAAAGAGCATTTCGAAGCATTAGGCCTTGAACTTGAGCTCAGGTTAGCGAGAAGAGAATTGGCACATCTTTGGAATCAATTGATTGCAAGCCATGGGGGGAAACTGTTTGCTGAGCTTGGATCTAAACCTGAAATAGCTTGTCAGGCAATAATACCAGAGATAAGGAGATGTTTAGATTGGTACAAAAAAACATGGTCTCCAATTCTTCGATCTTTGGGTGAAGAAGGATTGAACTGGTCTTTAATCGAAAGCCGTGTGCCATGCAAAGAATCTATTCTGGCAGACTATATTCAGATTGAAGAAATAGTTGCCGAACATTTACCGGAAATTATTTCATCAGAACTTTGCCGCAGGAGACTACACGATTTAGAAAGCGAACTACAAGCCATCGCTCGTCTGTTCCGAGAATCGAGCCAAGGTATAAGCTTACGCTTTCTGCAAGCTGTACAAGATTGTGATATTGATGCTTACAGGATATCTTACAAGCATTTACTTCAATTGCTAGACCTTCAACCTATTTACGAGAAAAGACAATTCTTTCTATTAAAAATTGATTCAATAATCCCTTCTTGGGCAGCTGCCATTCAGAATAGAATACCACCACATGATAGTCCTCAACCACCTGGTAATCTTATCAACGCGTGGAGATGGTTACGAATTTCTTCCGAGCTAGAAAAGAGGCAGAAAGAAGATTTCAACACACTTCAAGAAACTCTAAATAAATGTCAGGAAAGAATTCGATATGTGACGATTGAGCTCATTGAGAAATTGACTTGGGAAAGGCAAATCCGAAAGGTCAAATCGAAACCTGAATTAAAGCAATCTCTTTCTGGGTGGCTTGAACTTCAAAAGAAAATATTATCTACAAGGATCAAGACAATCCTGCTGAAATTAAAAAAGGCTGCAAAAAGAGAGTTAGAAATCAGTGCAGAGGCAGCTCCTGTGTGGATAATGCCTTTACATGCAATAACGGAACACTTCGATCCTGCCTCAACAAAATTTGATGTAGTGATTATTGATGAAGCAAGTCAGGCAAACCTAACGGCTCTTATTCCATTATATATGGCAGATCAAGCCATCATCGTCGGAGACCACGAGCAAACTACCCCAGAGGCTGTAGGTGTCCAACAAGAGCCTATACAAAATCTTATAGATATTTTCCTGCAAGGTATACCAAATAAAGAGCTCTTCGATTTATCGACCTCTATTTATGATTTGGCAAGACGTTGCTTTGGAGAAACAATCGTTTTAACAGAACATTTTCGCTGCATTCCTGAAATTATCGAATTCTCGAATCAATTATCATATGACGGCAAAATTCTTCCTCTAAGAGAAAAGTTCTCCTCTACGCTTAAGCCATCAACAATAGCCTATAGAGTGCAAGGGACATGTCATAGAAAAACAAATGATGCCGAAGCCAGTGCAATAGCTCGACTAATCCTCGCTATGACAAAACACCCTGCTTATGAAAATTCCACGATTGGGGTTATTTCTCTTCTGGGTGATGAGCAAGCTCGCCTAATCGATACTAAAATTAGAGCCGAACTCCCAGCCAAAGAATACATCAACCGCCGTATCATTTGTGGAACAGCCGCAGAATTCCAGGGGGATGCACGGGATGTTATTTTCATTTCGCTTGTGGATAGTTTGGGGGATGATGAACTCTCATTCTTAAGAAAAAAAGGAGAGGGGGCATTTGCCGGGCATAAAAAGCGATTTAATGTTGCTGCAAGTCGGGCCAGAGATCAATTATGGGTAATGCATTCGATGGATCCCCACTCTCATCTTAAACCTGGTGATATTAGAAGAGATCTAATCTTGCATGCACAAAACCCACAAGCCGCCTCCTGCAACATTCAAACTGAAATTACAAAAGCGGATTCGATTTTTGAAATTCAGGTCATGAAATTCCTTGCGCAACAAGGATATCGAGTAAAATCTCAATGGCAAGTTGGACATCATCGTATAGATTTAGTTGTGGTTGGAGAAACAAACCGTCTTGCAATTGAATGTGATGGAGATCGTTGGCACCCGCCTGCAAAGCGTGATGAAGATTTAGCTAGACAAGCGCTCCTAGAGAGGATTGGCTGGAAGTTCGCAAGAATCAGAGGCACCTGCTTCTTTCGAAATCCTGTGGAAGCCATGAAACCAATATTTGATAAATTGGAGGACATGGGAATAGCGCGATTAGGACAGGAGCCTGAATCTCAAGTATGTAGTAATCACATTCTAGTTCGAGAATTAGAACTTATAGCTTGGCCTGAAAAATTTACCGAGAATGAAACGGTCCTTACTAACTAGCTACTCAAGGTGTTATAATGCGCACTTTATTTTTTGTGATCAAAAAAACTTATACTTTTCAAAGATCTCCCTCCTGCATGGAGAACGGTTAATTCCTTAAAAAATCGATCCAGTCGAGGCCCTTAGATCAACCTTCTATTCGATTAAAGTAATACAATGAAAACCCGAAGATATTTTTATTCAGAAACTATATCAGCGTTCTGCGAGCAAGATCAAAATTTCATTCTCGGCGAACTAGCAAGCCGCAATAGTTTTTCTCTAGAAGAAATGCAGAGGAATGCGTGGCAAACTCAAATCATCAAATTGAAAGAGTGGCTTCACGGTATTGAAGGACATATTCTATTTGAATACACCATTCCAAGGATGGGTAAACGAATCGACTGCGTCATCATATCTGGCGCTGTTATCTTCGCTTTAGAGTTCAAAGTCGGCGCAACAAAGTATGGCGCGCATGCACTAACTCAGGTTATGGATTATGCGCTGGACTTAAAAAACTTTCACTTGGCTAGCCACCAGGCTCACATCATTCCTATATTGGTTTCCACCGAAGCTATCGACAAACCATTTCAGGTTGAATTCTATGCTGACAAGATTGCAAAACCGCTTCTTACCAATGGTCAATCACTTAAGAATATCATCTTAGAGTGTACATCAAAGATCCAAGAACCAGATATAACTGCCGAATTTTGGATTAACTCCCCATACTCGCCGACTCCTACAATTATCGAAGCAGCTCAGGCACTATACCAAAATCATAGTGTTGAAGAGATTTCTCGTTCAGATGCTGGTGCATTTAACCTCTCTAAAACAGCAACGTCAATCGCGGAAGTGATTCGATACTCAAAAGAAAATGGGATCAAATCGATTTGCTTTCTAACGGGCGTTCCAGGAGCGGGAAAGACTTTAGCTGGACTCAACCTTGCTTGTTCATCAAGAGATGTACTGAATTCAGAACATGCTGTTTTTCTCTCTGGGAACGGACCTCTTGTAAAAGTCCTTCAAGAAGCTCTTGCGAGAAACGAAGTAGAGATGCTCGAAAAAAAAGGCACAAAGATCAGCAAAGCAGAGTCTCTTCGCAAAGCGAGACTGTTCATACAAAACATACACCTATTTAGAGATGAGGGAATAAAAAGCAAAGAGCAGCCAAAAGAACATGTAGTCATTTTTGACGAAGCTCAGAGAGCTTGGGACTTAAAACAAACAAAGAACTTCATGCAAACCAAAAAGGGAATCTCTTCGTTTAACCAGTCAGAGCCTGAGTTTTTAATCAGCCTGATGGATCGTCATCAGGATTGGGCAACAATTATCTGTTTAATTGGCGGTGGTCAGGAAATCAACAAAGGAGAGGCTGGTATCCAAGAGTGGTTTAAGGCTCTAGAACAATCTTTTCCCCACTGGTCTATTTACGCATCATCAAAAATTGTCGATCAAGAATATGCGCAAGCTCAAAACCCGTTTTCGGAAACGATAAAAAACAGGGTAAACCTTGTTGATGAACTTCATCTGGATACATGTATACGTTCATTTAGATCAGAAAAGGTCGCTACCTTCGTTGCAGCCACTTTAAACGGTGAAGTGGATACGGCAAAAAGGTTGTATCATGAGTTTGAGCAAAATTACCCCATCGTAATTACACGATGCCTTCAAAAAGCAAAGAAATGGCTCAGGCAAAAGGCTCGTGGTTCAGAACGCTACGGTCTTATTGCTTCATCGAGTGCAATCCGATTAAAACCTTACGGAATCAACGTTAAGCAAAAAGTAGATCCAACACATTGGTTCTTGAATCATTCCGAAGATATCCGCTCATCATACTATCTTGAAGACGTTGCTACTGAATTCGATATTCAGGGGTTGGAGCTTGACTGGACTTGTCTATCGTGGGATGCCGATTTACGACATGATGGCTCAAAATGGGTACCAAAAGACTTCCGCGGAACCTCCTGGCAAAATATCAAAGATATAAATGCTCAAACCTACCTAAAAAACTCATACCGCGTATTGCTCACCCGTGCAAGGCAAGGAATGGTAATCTTTATCCCTCCTGGAGACCAGGAAGATCAAACAAGACCTCCTTCTTTCTATGACCATACATATAACTATTTAGCTTCGATAGGAATTCAAGAACTCAATTAGGCGCATTTTTTAAGTGCAAAGATTTTTTAATCCGAATTTGAGAACTCTCGTGGCAATACCTCAGCCAGTCCCTTGTAGCGGTAATGTAACATTTTTTCTGCAATTCGACTTTACGAAGGACATAGCAGGGTTGAATTTACAGACGAAGTGTTACACTACCAGAGGATATTGCCATTCACCCAATCATTTATGTTCGAAACAATCTCCTTTATGGACTCAGGGAGTTTGAGCGCACCTTTCTTTGATAAGGAATACTCAATATCGTTATGCGTGCCTTCGGGGAAATTGTTCAACTCTTTAAAGAAATCTTCATTCCAAGGCGCTTGCAGAATTTTAATGTTTCCTACCTCGGCCTGCGCTAAGTCAACAACGCAAATTGCGGATTGGAGATCTGAAGATAGCTGAAAACTGTCGTTTTAATAGATTGACGCAACTAGTTTTGTATGATAGATTTTCTGCGCTTATCATTTAATTAGAGGTCAATAATGCCAGTCATAAAAATAATCAACGACTCTAGCGAGATAACACCGGGTAAAGGGTGGGTTTCTGCAGCAAAATTCAACAGTAAAGACAGGCTTGTCGATGAGAAGGGCCGCCAGATAGATTCCAACTACCAAGGGCGTCAGTATCGTATCATTGAAAAAAGAGAACGTCCTTTCTCAGCATTGGAGCGTTTCGAACGAGGCTGTTTAGGCGTTGCGCTCGTGATTTTCACTTTGTGCTTAGCCATCTTTTCGAGGTCGGTAAGAGAGCTGTTCGCAAAATCATCTGAAAACATCCGTTTCGCCGTGCAGGTGTCTGAAGGCAATTTAAGATCCCCGCAGCAACGTGAACCGACTCCTATTTCGCCGGAAGCGGGTGACGCAAGTGTTAGACTCGAGTCCGTCGAACTATCCGCTCCTTGGGATATGGGCGAAGAGCCCAGGGTACTCCCCGCCGGCTGGTTAAAGCATCTGGCAGAGCAAAACATCTCGGTGCTCTATAGCGGCACCGAAGTCACCATACCTAGAGGAGACAACTACTTTACCTATGAAGGAAAAGTAGCTGTAGGCTGGCATGGCACGTACAACCCACCCGGTGGGATGTAGAGTAAATTTGATTACTCACCAAGCGGTGTAATAACGTTCCTAGTTATTACACCTCCGGCAACAAGCTAGTCATCCTTTCATGATCCTTTTGAAGCCCATCCGGGCTATTCAGGTGATATCCTCTTATCAAAAAAACACTATCTGTTTATTTATAAAAACATCGGTGTAAGTTATAGCCGAAAGTGTCCCCCAATTTTGGTCTTGGCAAAGAGATAAGGATTGCAAATGAGCAGTGAAGAAGATCGGTCGGTCAAGAGCTCCCACGCCAGAGATCATATGGCGAATGAAAGAACCTTTCTTGCGTGGATCAGGACAAGTATTGGTATCATGGCGTTTGGCTTTGTCGTCGAAAAATTCGGCCTGTTTATCAATCAGATGGGTCTGTTGCTTGGAAACTCCAACTCGCCAATCCTCCGAGACGCCTCCCACTCACTTCAAAGACACTCCTCCGCTTTCGGGATATGTCTTGTAGCTCTCGGTGTGCTGATATGCCTGCTCGCCTTTGTCAAATACAAAAAAGTTGAGAAGCAAATCGAGACCAATACATTCCAAGCCTCCATCCTGCTGGATATCATGATTACACTTTCAGTCTTTCTGATCGGAATTTTCCTAATTATCTATCTAAACAGTCACGTCTTAGCTTCTGAGTAGCGACGGCCAGGACGCCTTGTCAATGATCGAGCAGCTGCGTTCAATGGGCTTGTAGCCACATTGACAATACGGTCGATACTAGAGCCCTCCAGCTCGTTCCAACTTCTCCCAATTCAAAAAGAGCGTATTCCGTGATCGGCGAAATTCGACCCGTTGCTCAAAAGATTTACACAAAAGAGTTCGTCAAATCGAGAGCCGAGAAACAAGGCTTTTAAATACCTTTTCAAGTGAGATAGTTAGTAAACCACAATTTTAAACTTTCAAACAAAAACACTAATAACTAAAACACAACCACCATTAAATTTCTTGAAATGAAATAAAATTGTTTATATACCGGAAATTGAGAAGGAACTCACCAACTTTCACAGGAAAGAACGGAGTGTTCAACAATCAGAAGGGGGTCAATATGAGTAAAGGATTCGCATTTATTGTAGCCCTAGTCCTCGGTGTATTGTCACATAACGCAGCGTCGGCTGCTAACGCAAACAATGGTAACACGCAACCGATGAGAAACATCAATGAAGTGAGTGCCGGCAGCAACGGTTACTACGACCCTGGGGAGGTCGATCCCAATTGCGAATACAGATCGGGGCCCTGTGTGTGTTATTGTCCAGTCACTACTTTTAAACCTCGCTACTACACAGTGAAACGATGCGTTAAGGAGCCTTACTGCGAATACAAGCGCTGCTGCCGCTACGTGCCCAAATATACAGAAAAAAGATGCTGCAGAATGGTGCCGGAATATTACACTCAAACCTACTGCCAATATGTACCTGAGTACTACACCGTTCCAGTGGAAAAATGCAGGAACAAAGTTGTGTGTGAACAAAAATGCTGCTACGTGCCTTGCACTTACATGAAGAAAACATGTCTAGATTGTCCGCCTGCTGATTGTGCAGCCAAAGTCTGCGGAAGTGCCACTTCCGACAGCAACGGAGGCTGCTCTAACGGCATGTGCGCAAGCAGATAAAATGGCATTTCTATGAAATAGTCGTTGAAGCCTTGTCCTTGCGGGGACAGGGCTTTTTTTTTATAGATCTGGGAAGTAATTGAGCTATTGAAAAGTTGCAGTGCCAGGCGCTTTCGATGCCTAAAAGGATATTACCCGTAGGTATTATAAGATGAACAACTGATCGGAAGATCAATGCCCTTTCCACGCAAATCTCCGCAGCGCTCCCAAAAGCTAGCGCGATTTTAACTATCCTTTGGCACCTCTTTACCTGTCCTACATCGGATACACTTAAGTTTACCCGCGGAATCGATGGTTCTAAGGGGGAAAGGAGTCTCTTAACATTCCTGATTTCTCACGTGCGGACGCTTCGAATATCGATTGCCGCAGTCAGCTCTTGGTATTCCTATCGAAGATAACTTCATCGCTGCTCGCTAAATCATCACCTACTAGATCCCTGAAAAACGGATAGGGTTGAAAATTCTTGTCTGATCCTTGCACATAAACCATAAAGAATCGTAAAGAGTACTGATTGCGGTGATGTTAACCAATAACAAGAAAAGGTTCCAATCATGGCGGAAGAATCCAATACAACGGCAAACATCGTTAAACTGTCCGATGAAGAGGCTGTCAAAGAGATCGTCATCAACTCAATCTTTAACTTATGGAAAACTGTCAACAACTTAACTCGCCTGCGCCCCAGCCGGCGCGAGCGCTACCGCGTAACCATATTTGGCTCTGCAAGAGCACAACCGGAGAGTTTTGCTTACGCGCAAGTTAAACAGCTGGCTAAAAGCCTCGCCGAGATGGATTGTGACATCGTGACGGGAGGCGGGCCGGGACTTATGCAAGCTGCTAATGAAGGAGCGACAGAAGGTGGACATTCAAAAGGATCTCAATCGATTGGAATCCGTGTCGATCTGCCCTTTGAGCAAACCGTCAATCCTTTTGTAGAGACCGGCCATCAGCATGAAACATTTTTTTCCAGGCTGCACCATTTCGCAATCGCTTCTGACGCCTTTGTCATTGTCCCCGGAGGTGTTGGAACTACACTGGAAGCGATGATGGTTTGGCAGCTCATCCAAGTCGGCCATATCAGGAAGGACACTCCCCTAATCTTTTTGGGAAAAATGTGGGACGGCCTACTAGATTGGAGCCGCACCCAATTTCTACAATGGAAACTGACCAATCCCGAAGACACTGACATTCCTTATTGCGTCCACACTCCGGAAGAGGCGATCGCCCTTTTGCAAAAAGACCACAAGAACTGGCTTAAAGAGCAAAGTCCCCATACAAAGAGATCAAATCATGAAAATTAAGATTGTCGGCGCCGCAGGCGGTGAAGTGACCGGTTCGTCCTACCTGATCGAGACGGCAAATGCCAAAGTGATGGTTGATGCGGGAATGTTTCAGGGAGGCAGAAACACGGAAGAGAAAAACAGGCTGCCTGAAGGGACCGATCCCAAAATCTTAGATGCCCTGCTGCTCACCCATGCTCACCTTGACCATACAGGAAGAATCCCCCTACTCCTTAAAAACGGTTTTAAAAACACCATTTACGCCACCGATGCTACCATTGACCTCGCTGAAATTGTTCTTAAGGATTCCGCCAAAATTCAGGAACAGGATGCCGCCCGTAAAAATCGCTACCACCCCGAGAGACATGTTGAACCTCTCTATACACCCAATGACACTCTCTCATTCCGCTCTCAGTGTCAAACAGTTGAGCTGCACCAACATATTCCAGTCGCCGATGGCATCACCGCGCGCTTTTTTGAAGCGGGTCATATGCTGGGATCCACCAGCATTGAGCTGACCGTCCACGAAAAGGGAAAAACCCATGTGGTCGTCTTTTCCGGCGATTTAGGCCCCATCGATCAACCCATACTCCGTCCGTTCGAGCAGCTACCGCACGCTGACCTTGTTTTCATGGAGTCAACCTATGGAAACAGAGACCACCGTCCCTACAACGAGACGATAAAGGAATTTGAAGAGATCATTCTTAAAGCGGTTGAGAGCAAGGGAAAGATTCTCATCCCCGCTTTTGCGATCGGTCGCACTCAGCAGATTCTCTACCACCTGGCGATCCTTTTCGTCCAAAAGAAGGTGCGCCACTTCCCGGTCTTTGTCGACAGCCCGATGGCGATCCGAGCAGGAAAAGTTTTTGCTGAACATCCCGACCTCTTCGATGAGGAGGCCACCGACTGGAAGCGCCAGGGACTGCTGCCCCTAGACCGCAATTGGTTTCAATTTTGCGTCTCGATGGAAGAGTCCAAGCAACTTAACTCCATCGAAGGGCCCTGCGTTATTTTGGCGGGAGCGGGAATGTGCAATGCCGGCCGTATTCAGCATCATCTGAAGTTCAACTTGCCGCATCAGGAAACGCAAGTTCTCATCGTAGGGTACCAAGGTTCTGGGTCACTTGGCCGGCAGCTCGTCGATGGGGCAACGCAAGTAAAAATTCATGGAGAAACCATCCCTGTTCGTGCTCAGATTCACACTTTGAACGGATTTTCCGCCCATGCCGGTCAAAGCGATCTATTGAAGTGGTTTAGCTCGCTGGGACAAATGAAGCCAAAAGTTGTTCTCACCCACGGTGAAAATCTTCAAAGAGAAACACTCGCAGACCAGATCGAGAAAAAATATGGTTTAAAGCCCCTCTTGCCCGAACTCAACGAAACTGTCGAGATTTAGTCTCCGCATCCTTGATGCGATTTATAACGAAAGGCTCTCTTGAGACGCTTTCGTTATTTGGAAGAAGAGGGTGTTCTTCTTCATGGGAAAGGATCGGGTGTGCCATAAAAAGAGATTCTGCGTCCTCCAAACGATGCTTTTTTTTGTTTTGCGTCAAATTGTGCGGTCGATGGCAAAACACCGCTTACAGCAATGTCTGAACATATTCACAAGCCTCACCAAAGTACAATATCTAATGCAGCCTGCCCACATGAAAAAGAAAATCGTTTCAAAATATAATTTTATTACTATAAAGAGAATTGAGTGATACTAAATTTGAAGGAAGGACGTTATGCCAGAAAAAAAGAAAAAAACAAGCGCTAAGAGTACCAAGAGTCAGGGAAAGTCAACCACTGTGGTTGCCAGCGTAAAGAAGAAAGCGGGAGTAAAATCCGCTAAGCAAACAACTGCTGCCGGAGCTGCGAAAGCAAAGCGTGCCGGAGCCGCTTCAAAGCCACCTGTAAAAGCCAAAGCAGCCCCTAAGCGTGGACAGGCCCACAAACCCACAGCCAAAGCCGCTTCGACTACGCGTTCAAAAGCTGTAAAAAAAGGATCGTCATCGGCCGCTTCCCGTACAGCCCCTTCGCGTCAAGCTGCCAAAAAGAGCAGCCCCGCAGCGAGAGCGAAAGCGCCTAAAAAAGCTGCGCCAAAGAGCGCCAAGCAGCGCGCTCCTGTTGCTAAAAAGGCAGCTGTAGCAAAAGGTTCCGCTAAGCGCTCCCTCCCCGCGAAAAAGAAAGTAGCGACGCAAGGCGCAAAAAAGCGCGCACCGGTTGCGAAAAAAGGAACGAAAGCCGGGGTCAAAAGCAAATCCGCGCGCTAGAGAAAAAAACGCACCACCTACAGTTGTGCTATACAAATGTCTCAAAATTTTGAATTTTGAGACATTTGGCTATCTAGTTGCCACCCTGTATTAAGATAAGAAAAGGCACATGAGGGTTAATCCCCAAAACCTACGTGGGATTAAGGTCAGGCAACTTTTCTTTTTTCTCCTTTTTCTTAGCAGAATCTAGAGGCATTTTCGTCGCACTTCGGGCGGCGGGCTTAGGAGTGACACCATCGGTTAGGCTGTGGATTTTCCGTTGCAGGATGATTATCCAAAGCAAGGCTGCGGCAAGTAAAAAAGACAGGGCTGCAATCGTGCCATAGAGCCAAAGCGTTGATTCAGAGGAAGCGGGCGCTGCTTCATTAGAAACAGGCGCTGATGGCGGAGGCGCAACTTCTTGTGGTTGGGAGGCACCCGGCAAAATGGTCACCTCACGCGCTGGAATTTTCGAAGTTCTCTTCTCCTTCTTAACACTGTCCCACCATTCGATAGAAATCTCGGGTAAAGTCCAGGTTCCGGCCTGCTGCGGAATCAGAGTGTATTGCTCTTTACGGGAGCTGTGGATCCCTCCCCTGGACACTTTTTCTTGCTCTTCAGGTTTATCGGCATAAACTTTAAAAGAGGTGCTGAGGTTTTGCAGCTCCGCAAGGTTGGGGAGTTGACTCGCTTTGAGGCCATCAGCTTCAATCACCAGCCCCCTAGAAAAGGGTTCGGCGACCCGTAGTTGCTGATCTTTCGGCCACAGCTCTTGAAGGGTGAGCGCTTTTGCGGGCAGCCAGGGCGACATTCCATTGACAGGAGGCTGAATCTCCAGCTTAATTTCGTCAGAGGTCATCGTGAAGGGGCTAAGTCGATCCAAGCCTTGCATCAGGGCAAAGGGATCGAGCTCATCGTCAAAATAGGATGCGGAACGCGCCTTTCTTTTTTGCGGGATTGCCCCCTGTATCACCATAGGCGGAATCGTGAGAGACCCGGATTTCAGGGGTGTGATCAGGTAGTTATACTCCACGACATTTAGCGCCACCCCGCCGATAATCTTCTCCAGCAGTTTAGGTTTCTCTACAAGCTCCACCATCGCATCGTCGACTTGCAAGGAGTAGGATTGAATATTGTAGAGCGGCAGCTTCGAAGTCAGTATCACTTTATAGACAAAGGGCTCATTTTTATAGGGAGAGGCGTGACTGACTTCGTTGATGACATTCAATCCGAGGCTCTCCTCAAGAGACTTTGGCGACGCCCCTTTTGACACGTTGATGGTAATCGGCTGCGTCGAAAGAGGACCGTCAGGGGTGTCTACCGTAAAGGCCGGGATCTGCAGGGCACCTTCCGATTTGGGGGTTAAGGAAAACTTCCAGGTAACATTGGATGAGGCCTTCCCGTTGATGATCGTGGTGGTGGTTCCTTTTTGCGGAGAGCTGATCGAAAAGTGCTGTTTAAGAGCAGAGAGAGACGGTGTGTCATTTGCAGAAGTGTCTTTGAGAGTCAGGATCAAAGAAAAACTCTCATGGAGGCGCACATCACTTGTGCTGACGCTGGCGGTAAACTCACCTGCAAAAACAGCAGCTATCATGCTGAAGAAAAATGCTGAGGTGAGAAAAAAGGTCTTCTTTACCATGGGTCAACTTCCTCTTTAGTGCCATTTCTCTTGGATTCAAGATAAAACTTCGTCTTCAAAAATGACTTAGGATCGCTTTTTATCTGATTGAGCCAAAGATCCGCATCCAGATCTTCTTGGGATCTCGGCTGTGGTTTCGCGGCTGTTTGTAGCTGATGATCCGCCTTGGAAGGTTGTTCTTGCTTTTCTGGCCGATCAGCTTCTTTCTGCTCGTTAGGGTTCTTGGAGGATTCCTTCTCACTGGAGGGTTTTTGGGAGGGTTCGTTCTCATTCTCTTGAGGCGAAGAATCCTGCTCATCCTCTTTCTGTTGTTGATCCTCGGGATTCGATTTGTCTTCGTTTTGATTTTGTTGCTGTTGCTCTTCAAGCATCTTTTTGATGAGATCCAGATTCTCTTTGGCCAGCTTGTGGTCCGGCCATTTCTCAAGCACATCCTCATATGCCTTAATCGCCTCTTGCAGCTTATTTTGTTTAGCAAGCGCATTGCCCAAATTATACGCTGCCATCGAGGCTACTTCGGGGCGTGTAGACTGGCCAAACATCTCCTCGGCAGACTGATAATCGCCCATGCGGTAATAGGCAACTCCCCTTCTGTAGGGATCTTCAAAAGTATCCGCCGCTGTCTGGTAATCCCCCTTTTCATAAGCCTGAGAAGCTTTCTGTTCCTCGTTATAAAAAAAGCTTGGCAGGGATGCCTGAGCGGAAGAGGGTGCCGCGGTAAACAGCAGAAGAGAGAACAGGCAGCCTCTTCGAAACCAAAAAAGAAAAAGAGGGAGGACTGGCAAGAGAAAGAGATAGAACCGCTCATCCCAAAGCGTTCTTGTCTTTTGCACCTCTTTTTGGAGGTTGGCGCGTTTCTTTAAATCCTCGAAGATGAGAGCCGCCTCTTGCGAGTGATCAGCGTCAAAATAGCGGCCATTACCCATTTTGCTGATCTCACGGAACTTCTCCTTCTCCAGCTTCGACAAGATGGCTGCGCCGTCTTTTTTAAGAACAGCGCCCTGCCGGTTTTTAAGGGGCGCCCCTTCCGGAGAGCCGACCCCCATGGTATGAAGGACGATCCCTTTATCTGCCAAAGTTTTTGCTGTGTGAATGGCACTCGCATCGCCAAAACCGCCATCGCTGATCACGACAATGGCCTTGTTAGTGCCCGGCTCGTTTTCGAGCATGGTGCCGGCCATCTCAAGGGCCGGCGTCAGTTTACTTCCCTGCACGAAGACAAGATCGGTATCTAGCGAGGGAAGAAGATGACGGATCGTTTCTTTATCGTCGGTCATCGGCGCGATCATGTGCGGATCTGCAGCAAAGGCGATGAGACCGACCTTCACTCCCTTGGACATGCTCAGCAGGTCCTCGATTTTTTGCTTTGCTCTCCCCAGACGCGATGGCAAGACATCTTGCACATTCATCGACTCGGAAAGATCAAGAAGGATCGCAAGGCTTTGGTCGCGGCTAAAGGTATCAATCTCCCGAAAGCTCCAACGAGGGCCTGCCAGAGCAAGCACTAGCAAGCACCAGGCGATCGACCAGATTAAGACCTGTCTCCTGGATTTTTCCCTCTTCAGCCCTTTTTGCAGAAGAAGATAGGGAATCAGATGCTTGTCGATCAACTTCTCAAGCTGATGCAGAGGCTGCTGCCTTCGGTAGTAAAGAAAATAGAGACCGCCAACGAGCGGAATCGCTAGCAGCAGAGCGAGCCAAAGGGGGTGCGAGAAGTGCAGTTGACTAAGATCCATAGACCTCCCTCCTATGTAAGAGCTGAGACAGGGTGAGAGAGAGCAGAAGAAGAAGAGATAAGGCTAAGGGATATTGATAAAGAGGCTCACGGATCAGAAACGTCGTTTCATTCGCTTCGCTCTTTTCAAGCTCATTGATCTTGGCATAAATTTCAGACAGCATCTTCTTGTTTGTCGCTGAAAAATACTCGCCTCCCGTCTCTTTGGCAATTTCTTTAAGCAGCTCCTCATCCATCGCCACCTCTCCCATCGAGTATCCGCCAAGCTGATTAGGAAAAGGCACTAGTCCCTTGCTGCCGATGCCGACGGTGTAGACGCGGATACCATACTGCTTGGCCAGTTTGGCAGCTTCAAGAGGCGGTATGCTGCTGGCGTTATCCTCGCCATCGGTCAACAAGACGAGGACGCGCGATCCCTCCGGGCGCTCGCGAAGGGTTCTGACCCCTAGCCCGATTGCATCGCCGATCGCTGTCGCATTGCCCGCCATACCGGGAAAGGCGTCATTGAGCATCCGGCTTACCGAAGCGGCATCCAGGGTCAGCGGCACGTGCAGATAGGCGCTCTGTCCGAAGAGAATCAACCCCAATCGATCCCCCTGCCGCTCTTTAACAAAATTGCCCACAACCTCTTTCGTCACATCCAGGCGATTAATCGCCTTTACCGGCGTTGAAAAATCCAGCGCCTGCATGGAACCGGAGATGTCGACTGCCAACATGAGATCGTAGCCCTTATTTTTGGATTGGCGAAACTGGTCTACATTTTCCGGCTGCATCAGGGCAAGGATCAGCATAGCCCACGAGAGCGACAGCAGGATAAAAAAAAGGGATTTACTCTTTGGTGCCACGGCAGGCGAGGAAGGATAGACATTTCTCAGCCGCTGCAGGGCAGGAAAGCGGATCTCGGCGGCTTCATCCTCGGCTTCTTTAGGCGGCGCCGGAAAGAGCCAGCGGATCAGCAGCGGCAGCGGAAATAGGAGAGCAAACCAGGGAGAGGCAAAATGGAACATATCAACACACCCATTGTCTGGCAGCGTAAATCAACTCTTTGATCTCAGGTAGAGGAAGCGTGCTTTCTGCCGGAGCATAGGGGCTTTCCACCAGCAGCTTTCCTTTCCGACTCCAATCAAACTGCTTAGGATCATGCTTTTGCAACCACTCAAGCCAAGCGTCGCCGACAAGTCCGGCGCACTCCTTACGGGGAAATGAGCAAAAAGCGATGCGGCGTAAATACTGCGATAGTAACACCACCGTTTCCCTGGAAGTTTCGGGTGAGAGATTTTTCTCAAGGGCCTGCAACTTATGAAAAGCGTCCCTTTTCCAGCTGCGTAAATAGTCAAAGCGCCTCTTCAAAAACCAGAGAGTAACCAGAAGGAGAAGTATTCCACAGTTAATCAAAACCCACCAACCGATAGCAAGCGGCCAGGCGCTGACCGCATCAAGTCCTTCAATATCGTGCAGCTGATCCATTAGGGGTGTCATTTCTTCCTCTTCGCGATTTTTTTTAAGCTTAAAGGGAGTTCACGCGGGATATCGGACTCTGTCGAAAACGCAATCAGCGGGATTTTAAATCGTTTGGTGATGGTGTCTAAAGCTTGGCGATTTTCATCCCAGAGAGCTGCATAGCTCTTGCGTCCTTTGATGCTGTCGGTGTTGACATACATCTTCTCCCCTCCCTGCCCGCAAAAAGCGATGACTCCGGCCGAAGCTAAAGCCTTGTCTGCTATATCATTGATGGAAATAAAGACAATGTCGCAGGTTTTACAAAGCCGGCTTAATCCCGAATCGGTCTGAAAAGAGGGCGAAAGGTCCATAAAATCGCTGATCAAGTAGATCAAAGACCCTGGGTGGGCCGCTCTTGCTATATGCTGCAAGGCAGACTCCAAAGGAATCTGATGCTGCTCCGCCGGCGGCTCGGTAAGAGTCTTAAGCATCATACAGAGCGCTTTTTGTGAGCGCTTGGAGGAAAAGTAGTGCAGCCCTCCTTGCACATCGCCAAAAAAACAGGCGCTGACGCGATCCTGATGGGCAAGAGCTCGCCATCCAAGAAGAGAAGCGCATTTTGCTGCCTGAATTGATTTGAAGGTGTTCCTTGTACCAAAGCGCATAGTGGCGTTCATATCCACGGAGATGATCGTATGGCGCTCTTTCTCTTCCCTAAACAGCTTTAAATGGGGCGATCCTGTGCGTGCCGTCACTCTCCAGTCGATATTGCGGATATCGTCTCCAGGCACATATTCCCGGACGGAATCAAAATCCAGGCCGTTGCCCCTAAAGGGAGAGTGGTGGTTGCCCGCGGTGGTCGAACTCACTTTGCGGCGGGACAGCTCCATCTTGTCCAGCTTACGGTCTTTATAAGAGATCAGTTCGTCAAAATCGGGATACAGCATGGTCACCCCCTAAGGAATAGCCACCACATCCAGGAGTTTTTGAATCATCGTATTGCGCGAAATGCCGTCGGCTTCCGATTCAAAGGAGGGATAGATGCGATGCCTTAATACCGGAAATGCCACCTCATGAATATGTGAGGGAGTCACATACTCGTCCCCTCTCAGCCAGGCCAAGGCTTTGGCGCAACGGATAAGGGCAATCGTCGCCCGGGGAGACACTCCATGAACAATCCATTTGGCCAGTTCCCTGTCATATTTCTCCGGCGTGCGGGTGGCGGAGGCGAGTGAGACGACATATTTCTTTAAGCTGTCGGAGATGTAGTGACGGGATACGGCCTGACGGGCGGCTAACACCTCTTCCTCTGTCGTCAGCGGAAGGGGCGATTCTTTGGTGTGCTGCTGGCGCTTCTCATCCAGCTCAACGATTTGCAGCTCCTCATCATGAGTGGGATATTTCACTTCAAGGTGCATCATGAATCTGTCGAGCTGCGCTTCAGGCAGGTTATAGGTCCCCTCCTGTTCGATAGGGTTTTGCGTAGCGATCACCATGTACAGTTCAGGCAACGCATAGCTTTTGTGGCCTACGGTGACTTGCTTCTCTTCCATCGCCTCAAGGAGAGCGGACTGCACTTTGGCAGGGGCGCGGTTGATCTCGTCGGCAAGCAAGATGTTGTTAAAGAGAGGCCCCTTGCGGAAGACAAAGTCGCTTTTTTCGTGGACATAGATCTCAGTTCCGATCAGGTCGGACGGCAGTAGATCGGGTGTGAACTGAATGCGGTGAAAATCGCCTTTAATACCATCGGCAATAGCTTTTGCGGAGCGTGTCTTGGCAAGGCCCGGCATTCCCTCAAGAAGCGCATGCCCATCCGTTAAAAGGCACACCAGCATCTGCTCGATTATCTGATGCTGGCCGATGATTTTGCTTTGGATGGACTCTAAAAGATTGGAGAGCGGATGGCGCGCCGCTTTTTTAAAGGTTTCTCTTTCTTCTGCTTGAACAGATCGCATAGTTCACCTCTACAGGATAAAAAACGTGCTTGAGCTTCAATTGAAGCGGTATTATAGCAAGCGAATAAAATTTGATAACCAAAATTTTCGAATCATAAAAAATCTTTTGGAGTGTCGCCTAAGAGCCTTACAATCAGAAATCCTTCTAAAGACAGCGCCATGAGCCACGAGAAGTTGAATGAGGGGAAATCTATTTCTCTTGAAATGAAATGATCCGGAGTCTAGCTTCGGCTAAAAAGACATAAATATTTTTTTAAGCGAGAAATCCACCATGCAGTGCGTCACCCTATTTCTTCAGCTAATTGTAGCCTTCGGTTTACTGAATGTTTGGATCCTAAGACGGAACCAAGAAACACCCTACAGAGGGTCTGATGGCAAATCATTGAAGGAGGAATTCGCGGCGTATGGACTTCCCGCGTGGGCCTTTTATGCTGTGGGATTAATCAAGATTAGCGCCGCTCTCTTGCTTATTTTAGGATTGTGGCTACCTTACCTCGTGTTTCCTGCTGCCGCTGTGGTTTCCCTTTTGATGATGGGCGCCATAGCCATGCATTTAAAAGTCAAAGACCCCTATATGAAATCCATGCCGGCATTCATCATGCTCGTTTGCAGCATCGGCATCTGCATGGATTCTCTCCAGTGGTACCTTTAAGTCAAAGCCAGCAACAGGATTTACCAAAAAATCCTAGTCGTAAAGGTCGCTATCACACTGAGTAATCCCGCTAATACACTTCCCCAGGCGATATCAACAACGGTAACGATCCACGGCCAATTTTTGAGTGTGGCAAGATTACTCAGGTCATAGGTTCCATATGTAACCATGCCAAAAAGCGCCCCCAGCATGAGCACCTCCAGGTATCCCGTGTTGTGTTTTAACGCAGGCGCAACAACCAAGGCAGAGAGAGCGACTCCATACAGAACATAAAAAAGGAGGGCCGGCAAAAGAGATACCGACTCTTTAAGCAAGCTACCTATCTGGTGAGCGTAAAACCGCTTAAACATGACCGCAAGCCATATTCCATCTATAACAAGCATGGAAATCATGATGATAAAAAAAGAAAACAGGTACACTTTCAGCTCTATAGTTTCATTTTTAATATTCATGTCCTAACATTCATTTGCTCCCTCTTTTTTAACAACTATTTTATTTGTACCGAAAGTATCTCAGAATTTTGAAGCGATTGAGTTCATTTTAAATCCGAAAAAGGTTTACACATATTGCTCCCCTTACTATGACTGTGATATACCAAATTTTGAGACACCTTCGGTGTAATACCGAAATTTTCAGCAAGCCGGGAAGTAAAACATGTTCAGGTTCTTAACGATAGCTCTCTTTCTCACCTTTGCCTCCCCGGCATTCGCAGGGACTGCCAAAGCCACCGATCAAGAAATCACAAGACGCGTCAATGATAGATTGCGTACCGGATGGTTTTCTCAAGGGATGCATCGTGTATCGATCCAGGTTAAAAATGGTGAAGTCACCCTGACCGGTTCTATTAAAACAGACGAAGACAGAGCCCGCCTCGAAAAAGAGGTCCTCGAGACACAAGGTGTCGCCAATGTCATCAACAAGCTGCGCGTCCAGCAAAAGCCGCAGGCAAAACCCAAGGAGAAGAATTCCGCGCCTTCAGAATAGAAGGAACCCAGAAGGTAGGTATATTAGCTGCCGCGGGAAAGCCACTTCACAAATGATCATCAAAAAGTATAGCACACACGAAACACCTTCTTGAGAAAGGTATAAGGGCTATCGCGATATACCCAATTTCAGATCCTTTCGGCATAGGCAAAGAACACGCCCTTCTCAATTTCGCTCCACAAAACATAGGCACTCTCACGGGAATATATATACCGCTTAACAGAGAGCCAATATACTGAATAAAACCGTACTAAGTTACTTTCAGCAAAGAGTCTTGTTAAGGAGAATAAGGGAGGAAACATGACAGTTCAAGCGATCAAGGCGCCCATCATTTTGGAAGAGGGTTGGCATAGCCTCCTTGATCAAAAAGCGATTTCTTCCCACTCCTTCATCACCCAGTTCTTTAAAGACTATATGCTACGAGTCGACGCGCTCTCGGACGGTCAGAAAAAGACAGCTTTCAAAATGAGTCGATGGCAAGTTCAGGCTATCAGGCAAATCTTGCGCGACTACTACATGCGCTTTCAGATCGAGCACAATGCCGATCTCCTTTCCAAAACCCTCTCCATCGCGAGAATCATAGAACCTGAAGACAATCTGTTTAGCGATATCGACACCATCTTGCAAACCCCGTTTGATCCCGCCTGGTCTATCCTTCATCATCTGATCGATTTCACGCTCATGACGTCAGAATCCAATCACTACATGGCGATTATGACAACGTGCCCGGACGGTAACTTGCGAAAATGCGGCGGACTCGTCAATCAGGAAAAGCTGCTCAGGTACCGATTCGTTCATCATGTCCTCTTGCACGACATTAAAAAAGCGGCTGAGACTAAATTGCCGCTTTTTAAGGCACTTGCCGCGTCTAGATCAACTTTCATGGAGATGTTGAACCCCAACTCAAACACCTATCGCAGCAAGGTCTATTATTACACGCTGCTTAAATGCAACGAAAAACTGCGGCAGTCTCTCAGCAGAAACATCTGCTTTTCCCTCCTAGACCGAAACGGCAACACTTCAATGCATGCCGCAGACGAGATGGCACATGATCTGACCTCTGAGGATGACAACGTCGTTTCTAAAAGCTTAAGCACCCTCAGAAAATTGAAAAGGAAGAGCGACAAAAGTCTGTTTTCCCTACTGCAGAAAGACGAAAGTGCCCCCTTGCAGCCAGCTCTTACCACCCTGAGTAGACCCGACACCCCGGAAAAGGAGTTCGAAAAGCAATTTTATGAAACCGGGCAGTTCACCGCCCTTTCTCACAGCCACCGCGTCAACTTTTTAAAACAATACCTGTCCTACCTGAAAGAAAGGCCCATGGCACCGCAAGACCTCTTTTTCAAGCTTTCTGAGGTTGCCCAGTCTCTATTTCAGAACTCTACCGTCGTCGACTGCTTTAAAATTGAAGTCGAGATACTGGCAATGCCCCTGTATTCCGCTGTCAACCAGCTTCACGAAGGAAAAAAGTCAAAACTCCTCACCAACGCATGGAAAACGCTATTCGAAACAGGCGGCTCCGAATCGTGCCGAAAAGCGATCCTATCCGATCTCAATACCGAGTGTGTGAGGTTGATGCGAAAAACTGAGGCAAGCGATCTATGTGCTAACGTTGTTAAGTATCTTGCCGAAAGTGCGACCGCTACATCAAACTCCTCAGAGGATACTAGCAGTTCTGAGACGGCTTCCACATCGGCTATAAAGAGCAAGGAACCCCCCCCCTTTACGATAACCGATTTATTCAATAGCCTCGCTTCGCTAGTCGGCCACAGTGTGGTGATGGCAGACAGCAAATCGCAGATGCTCGCAAATTATGAAACATGCATCAAGCTCGCATACGAGGCACTAGAGGCGCCTTATGTGAATTTACTTGTCGCCCAGGCAATTTACGCCGGCATAAACACCGTCGGTGTTGCGAGCCTAAAGCTCGAAGATAAAATTGGAAGAAAGGAGAGATTGAATCTGCGCGCGATCGAGCAAATCTTTGACCCCAACAATAATTACAAAAACTATCGAGCATTTTGCAAAGAGAGCAAATACCCGGTCATTCCCTATTTAGGCCTTATCTCACATGAACTCACTATGGCGTGCGAAGTGAAAAGAAATCAGGAGCAGGTAGAGGTTGTCAAAGCCCTCGTGGGATCTTTCGACAAAAGCCGTCATCTCTTAAAGGCGGTTCTCCCCATAAGACGGTTCTCCCCATAAGACCGCCTCTGACAGACTGCGCTTCCGATCTAATGAAAGCCCAGCCTGGCAAGCCCATTCCCTGCCCACCGGTAAAAATAGAGCTCATCGAGGAGCAGGCTTGGAAAGCCGGAGAATGGGACTCGTTACCGGAGGATGATAGGCTATATTTCTACTCAAAGTGGAAGTGGCGTAAATAGCGATTGTTCCGAATTTTAAGACACTTTCCATGTTTTAGGAATGCTTGACAAATGAATCATTATCTCTTATGTAGATGATTTAAAAATTTATATTTAAAAACCATCAACTAGCAATACAAGTTGGAGAGCGTATGTTTTCATTAAAAAATTGGTATATCTTCTTGGCCGGTGCAGCCTTTTTTCACACGGTCAGCCATGCACTCCTTCCTTATTACTTCGATCTTCCCTTGCATCTAAAAAATTTCTCACTCACCTATGAGATGAATCAATACATCTTGGCCGGCAGCGGCGCCCTTACAATCCTATTGCTCTTCCTGGCTGCCAAAACAAAAAGATAACCGCACTTTGAAGAGTGTCTAAGAGGGCCATCAAGAAATAAAAGGACCCTTGGAGATAGGTTTCTAAGAAGATGCCCTTATCCAATTGTTGCCCTCACCTACGTGCCCGAGCTGGCAGAATTTTGCAGGCGAGGCTAAATTACATGGTCATCTTAAAACCTTTCGCTCCTTTGCCAGGACAGATTGAAGCTACTCACCACATAAAAAACCTTGGCTTATCTAAGGCTAGAAGGTACTCCTCCCCCATCGATTGGTAAAGAAATGAAGAATGGATTAGAAGAGGATCTGTTCACAAGTCATCAAGGGGCGCTATGCATCAGCTAGTCACAGGAATCCACCATATTACAGCATTAGCCTCGGACGCACAGAAGAACGTCGATTTTTATGCGGGCATCCTGGGCTTAAGGCTTGTGAAAAAGACTGTCAACTTCGACGCTCCCGACGTCTACCATCTTTACTATGGCAACGAAAAGGGGGAACCGGGAACCATCATGACCTTCTTCCCGTCCCCCGAAATTCCGCGGGGAAGGAAGGGCAAAGGACAGCTGACGGCAACCTCGTTTTCCATCCCTGAAAGTGCTATCGACTACTGGATCCGGCGACTGGATAAGTTTCACATTCGCCACGAAAGTCCAAAGCCGCGATTTAACGAGATCGTTATCGTCTTTGAAGACTATGACGGGCTTGGCCTGGAGCTTGTGGCAAATAACGAAGACAGAAGAGCCGGCTTCACCTATGGCAATGTGCCCACCGAGTTTGCCATCCGGGGATTTTACGGCATAACTCTGTCCGAGGAGTGCCACGAAAAAACAGCCGAATTACTCATGCGGCAGATGGATCACGTATTAATCGCTGAAAAAGATAATCGCTTCCGCTACTCAGCTAGTGGCAAGCCGGGGGATTTTGTAGACATTCTTTGCACACCGGAGGCGTTTAGAGGAGTGAGCGGCTTCGGTACGGTGCATCATGTTGCCTTCGCGACGCCAAATGATGAGACAGAGATGAAAGCGCGGCAAATACTGATTGAGCAAGGCCTTAACGTCACCCCTGTGCTCGACAGAGAATATTTTCACTCGATCTATTTCAGAGAGCCGGGGGGCACTCTCTTTGAGATAGCCACTCTTCCACCCGGATTTACTGTGGATGAACCACTCGAAAAACTTGGCTCTTCACTGCAATTACCTCCCTGGCAGGAACCGAACAGGAGCTCCATAGAAAAAGCCCTTTCTCCCATTCAAATCGAAATAGCAAGGTTTGCTGATTGAAGATGATCAAAAACGTATTGCACCGAGGACCTCCCGCTTCCGATGCCTCCGGAGCATTGATACTGCTGCATGGAAGAGGCGGAACAGCCCGAGGTATTCTGAGCCTCTCCGAACTGCTATGCGGTGATGACTATTATATCGCCGCTCCACAGGCTGTCGGTAACGTGTGGTACCCGCACAGCTTCTTAGAGGATGAGACGTTCAACGAACCCTATCTCTCCCAATCCATAAGCGGCATACAGGAGTTGATCGAAGAGACGGCCTCCCACATGCTCAAAAATAGGATCTTCATCGCCGGCTTTTCGCAAGGGGCATGCCTAGCCCTAGAGGTGACTGCCAGATCCGCTACGCTCTATGGCGGCATCATCGCCTTCACAGGAGGATTGATCGGTAAAGAGGTGAGAGAAAATAGATACCGAGGAGATTTTAAAGGAACAAAGGTATTTATCAGCAATGGCGATCACGACTCCCACATCCCTTTGAGGAGGTCGCAGGAGTCAAAAACACTGATGGAAAAGCTGGGAGCGCTTGTCACTTTGAAGATCTATGAGGGAAGAGATCACACAATTGTCGAAGATGAAATCAAGAGCGTGAAAGAGACCTTCTTTTCCCCCTAATCGCTACCCTGGGCTAAGTCTGTTTACCCCTCAAATCGCCAATCGCCAAGATTCCGAGAGCCAGCAGAGTTCCCACTTTGACTACCTCTACGAAAATATAGTAGAAGTGCCCATAAGATTGGGGAAGGCTAAGACCCTGCGAAAGCGCGTCCGCTCTGGCGTTCAAGACAGGGAGTAGATAAAAAGTCTGAATCAACAAGATAGCGATGGGTATGCCGACCAAAACCGATCGCTTGCCTCCTGCCCCCCGATAAAAGGTAATGAAGGCGATGACACCCGCAAATACCCACTCCACTTTATTCAGCGCTGCAAAGACGACCTTGCCAATGGCCAGTCCTACAGGCAACGTCATATTCGGCGTCCTGAACTTCACCCACGCTTCCATAAAGCTGATCGAGCACACAAACCCGATCCATAAAAAAATAGCCATAACTAATAAGGGATAGCCGATCTTTTGAGAGAAATTGTCTGTTTTCATGAGTACCTAAAAGGGTTTTCGCCAACAATAGCACCTTCGTATTAATATTGCATCTCTATCCGGGAACTTCTTTTTTCACAGTCATTGATAACCGACAGTAGATCCAAAATGCCTGCTCATGACCACATTTAGAAGCCATCTTGAGTTGGAAGAGCGCCTCGTTTTTATCCTGCACACCCCCCTCGCCTTTCCAAAGCATCTTTGCAAGGCGATGGCGGGCTTCAAGATGCGATCGTAAAGCTGCCTGACGAAAGTGCTCCCGGGCAAGAGCGCGGTCCCTCTCGACTCCCCTTCCCGAATAGAAAGCACATCCAAGGAGGTACCGCACATGAGGGTCTTGTTTGTCCTTGAGATAAATAGCTTCCCTGCTGTCCTCTAAAAGCTCATGTTCCCTTAGGAGTACAGCATTAAGCTCGCAGATGACCAGCTTCAGCCTCATGTGCCAGTCAAGGCTGTGCTGATGGGCAGGAGTGTCCGGGACTCCCAATTCATCCGCGTTCAAATTCGTCAGTCGAATTAAAGAGATTTTGCAATTTTGATCAGAGGCCAGCCGATATAGCTTTTTGGCTAAACTTATATTAGGTTCGACGCCGTCTCCTTCTTCAAAATGGAGGGCAAGTTGATAAAGGGCTGGTAAATGCCCTGCCGCTGCCGCCATGGTGCAGTATTCAAAAAAGGCACGTTGATAAGAGAGGCCGCTTCCGTATGTCAAACATGCCGTTGCATAGTCATATTGATCCTGAGGCCCACCCAAGGCCGCCAGACACTTCAAATGATCAAGCCCCTTCATCCTCTCCGCGAACGAGCTCTTTTTTGTAAGCAATATTACCGAAAGGCAGCGCTTGGCAAAGGCGCAACCTTTGTCGGAAGCCAAGGAAAACAAGCGAATTGATTTCTCAAGATCTTTAGTAACAATTCTCCCTTCATAGTAGAGGATACCAAGAGCCGAATACCCCTCCCTAATATTTAGGGTTTCTGCGCAAGAAGTGAAGATGTCGAGGATTTTTTGCGCTTTGGTGCTGCTGTTGCTATTTAGGAGACAGATGCCGTAATTATAGAGGGCTCTTCCGTGTCCATTTTGTGCGGCCCATTTGAATTGGCGGCGCGCTGCTGTTTTGTCAAGCGGACCTCCCTCCCCTCTTAGCAACATCACCCCCAGACTGTTGCGGGCTTCATCACTCCCCAAATCCGCCGCCATTTGAAAATAGCGGAAAGCTTTCTTTTTATCCTCGGCAGCATCTTTTCCAAAATAGTAGATTCTTGCCAATGCCAGTGCAGAAGGGAGATCTCCCCTTCCCGCTTCCATTTCCAAAAGCCCCAGTTTTGCTATTCGCTCTCTTTGTCTCTTATTTTCCTTTGGAGAAAGCCTCTCAGAACTATCCTCGAGAGCCCCGTTGTGCACCGAAGATTTACAAGAGTGTGGCGATTGAAGTGGCTGCATAGCCGAATACATGGCATACCCCGATATTCCCTGATGGACTTAGAATTTATACAGAAAGTATCTCAAAATTTGGCATGGGGGCTTTCTCAAAGCCCCCTGACGGAAAGATTACAAATCACCTAATATTAAAAACATGAGGTGACTTAAAGCCTTCAATCCCGAGGTTTTTTCAAAGTCCCCATGCCAAATTTTGAGATACTTTCGGTATACTCCAATTCAAAGACCCTTTAGATATTGTATCACTCCAAAGAGGAATTTACAAACTTCAGGACATCCAATTTATGAAAGCTCTCATTCTGACTTTAGGGCTCCTCGCAGGCAGTCTCACTTTGACAGACGAAGATCAAACAGCCAAACGGAGAGGCGTGGAGCAGGGTCTTCGTCAGAAAGTACTCATTACCGGCCATCCTGCTGAAAAAATGGATCTCGTCAAAAGAATGGAATACTACAAAGTCCCCGGCGTCAGCATTGCTGTGATCAATGAGGGTAAAATTGAATGGACCCAAGGGTACGGAAGATTTGGGGTGGAGCCGGACAGCCCTCTTGTCACGACACAAACTCTGTTTCAAGCCGGTTCCATCAGCAAGCCGCTCACTGCGTTTGGCGCGCTTCTGCTCGTTGAACAGGGAAAACTCTCGCTTGACGACGATGTAAACCGCTACCTAAAAAAATGGCAGGTGCCAGAAAATGAGTTCACAAGTACCGAGAAGGTGACATTGAGGCGTCTGCTCTCGCATACGGCAGGCACTAACGTCAGCGGATTTCCCGGCTATTCCATTAAAGATCAGCTCCCCACGACTTTAGAGGTGTTGGAAGGCAAGAAACCGCTCGTCAACACAGAGCCGGTCACCGTCATCGCAAAGCCCGGATCTGCCTTAAGATACTCCGGAGGCGGAACGACGATCGTCCAACTCTTAATCGAGGAGATCACAGGAGAAAAGTTTGAGCTCTGGATGCAGACCCATGTTTTAAGGCCTTTAGGAATGGTAGAGAGCACCTTCAAACAGCCTTTGCCCTTAGCTGACGCCCGTTACGCCGCTTACGGCCACCATCTGGGCGGCGTCAAAGTCGAAGGAAACTGGCACCTCTATCCGGAGATGGGGGCCGCCGGACTGTGGACAACCTCCAGAGATTTAGCTCGCTTTGTGACCTATATTCAAACGGTGCTTAATGGAAGGCCGGGCCCCCTTTTGAGTGAATCCACTATCACCACAATGCTTCAGCGGCAAAGGGCGGGAGGTCAAGAAACGGATGCCGGACTCGGATTTTTCCTCCAAAATTACGGAAAAGATCTGATTTTTGCCCATGGCGGCCAAGACGCAGGGTTCATCGCGCGCCTTTATGCCTACGCCTATCAGGGCAAGGGAGTTGTCATCTTGATGAATAACGATGCGGGCTGGCCGCTGATGGAAGAGATTACAAACAGCATCGCCGATAGCTACCAATGGCCGAACAATGAACCGATCGAGAAAAAGACGACTCCCCTAGACTTCCTGCGGCTGAACGAACTCACGGGAAAATACACAAGCAAAGAAGGGACTATCGAGATTAAAACGCTAGGTACCGAGCTCTATATCGATATGAACAACGGCGTCGCACCGCTGAGGTTACGCCATTTTGGCAACTGCGTATTCTTTATCCAGGAAGATGATGTAAACGTTGATTTTCACGGATGCGAAGGGCAGCCCCAGATCTTGACGATCACCGACCCCAAGGGGAATAAAACGGTCTACAATAAAATATGCATTCGAAGAGGGGGCTTCGGCAGCTTCTCGCCAAGGCTCTTGCCTCTATACCAAAATTGTCTCAAAATTTGGGTATAATCAGAAACTGCCGAAAGATAAAACCGCTCCCGAAAGTTATTTTCCGATCAGAATGAAAATTCCTGATGCTAGAGCCAATAAAGGGAAAATAATTGGAGGGAGGGCTATCGCCGCCAAACCAACAATCCCCACGAGAATTAAATAGATCGCAAGTAGCAAGAATCCAATATTTCTTGTAATAGTCATGACTTTATACTCCTTTGCATAGCCTAAGCCTTATCTCACCCTATTAACAAATATTTTATTTGTAAAGCCTGATACTAATTTTTTATATATAAGGTAATTGCGACCGTGAATCGTTAAAAAAAACAGCGCAAAGAATTCCGTTTAGTTTGGGAGAAACTATCCTAAAGTAGCAGAACACCCCTACGAGACTCCCCTTGCTTGAGTGCGATGGTCTTGCCCCGGAAGAATCTGAGAGACTTCGTCAGCCTTAGGAGCTTTTTTCCGCTTCGTTCTGAAGGATCCGAGAATTGGAGCAGAAATCAACGACAAGCCAGGGTTATAAAGTTATCGCCCTGGCTTGATTTGAAGTTTAGCGCGTGGAAGCCGGCTCTTTGATCGCCTTGGAGCTGCCCGTCTTATCGAAAAGATAGAGCAGAGTAAAGCCCGCCGTACCGACGGCCAGCGTGATCGGAACCACAACCGTGCCATAGATCAGAGCATTGGAGACAGAAGGTCCGCCCATCGCGTTGACGATGCCGCCAATGGCCGTATGAAACCCGTAGCCAAAAATCATGATAATCATGTTGGCAACGGCGGTTGTCAAACCGGCCACCTGTTCCCTGACGTAGGTCGAGGCCTGATAGATCGCAAGGATCTGATAGGCCGAGCAAACACCCACCACGATGAAGTTGAAAGATACCCCCCACGATGGCAACTGCCACATCAGAAGCGCCGCAAAACAAGCAGCCATGGCAGCTCCGGCACCCATGATAGTGACCTGATAACTTCCTACTTTCTCGGCGATCCAGCTTAAGAAAGGCGCTCCAAAACACATCCCCACAAACATCATCGAGGGCAGCCCTGCTGCGATCGTCCCCTCATAGCCATAGACAGTCTTCAAGAAGACAGTACCCCAGACATCGGCAAAACCTTCCAGAGGCCCTACCATCATTCCGGCAAACAGGCACGACCAGACAACGCGGCCGTTAGTCAAAACCTCCTTGATATCGGAGGTCACAGGTCTTTCCGATGATTCCTTGATGTCAGGAACTACAAAATAGGTCAGTGCCGCGAGCAACAGTCCGCCAATAGCCAGGGACTGCACCACCAACTGATACCCAAAATGCTCTCGCATATAGCTGATCGGGCCCCCGCCATAGATCGCGCCAATCAACCCGATCATCACCGACAAGCTCAGCATCCTGGGAAAGGTGCGCTCGTCGAATGTAATGCGGATGATTTTAAAAACCCCTAATATGGCAGCCGAGGAGCCGAGGCCGATCAGGAAGCGTCCGGCAATCGGATACATCCAGTGCTCGGCAAACAGAAGAGGCGTCAGTCCCACTACAGTGCACAGGATGCACAAGGTCATAATCTTCTTCGGACCGTAGCGGTCCAACATGATGCCGATTGGCAGGTGGAGCAGCGAATAGCCGATGTAGTAAACCCCGGAAAACTGCCCGAAGGCTGCAGCGCCGATCCCGAACTGCTCCATGATGTCATTCAACATGATGTTCGGCATCACCCTTAAAATGTATTGGTATGCGTAAAATACGGAAGCGATAATCCATACTCCCCACGCAAAAGTGCGTGAGTTGGAAGCAGAAAATTTCATGACACGATCCTCTAAACGATTTGAATCTTCAGGCCCATTCGACCCAGGTTAACAACGAAAAAAAATTATATGGATAGATGAATATGTTACTGTGCCTGTGGGCACAGAAGGAGGAGGGGAAGGAGAGCAAGAGGGAGCGCAAAAGCTTTAGCTTCAGCATCGAAAGAGCCGATAGATGTTTTGCGATCTTTTGTTTTCATGTTCATTATGCTAACACATCAGGACTTAAAAAGCAAGGCATTTTGCCATGCGGGCTTTAAGCCCGCATGAGTGCCGTCACTATCGGATCAGGGCTGCCTCCCCCGGCATCTCACTGGGGTTAAACAGACCATTGACCTGTAGCAAACGAGCGTCGTGAAAGTCTTCTTTTGTCAAAGGTTTCGTCTGCTCGTTGATTTTAGCTGGATTGAGAGAGGCAAATCCCTTGTTGATTTGTTCGATCAGCTGAGGGTCTTGCTTTGCCAAGATCGCGTCCAGGGCCTCGCAAAGATGATTTTTCACCTCATAGCTCAAGGAAGGGAGCAAAGCCATGCTATGAATGTCAAAAGGTATAAACCGATATGGCATCAGCACGGTGCCGGATTTCCACTCGGGATGTAGTCCTGCTGCCATACCAATCGATATGACGATGTGAGCACCTTCAAAAGCCGAAGGCAGAACGCCGAAACGCAATTCCAAGATGACTTGATGCTCCAAAAAAGTCAGGGACTCACCCCGCTCTGTCAGCGCAGTCTCATCGGCTTTCAGCTCCATCAGCTCAAGCAATTTCCTCAAAAGATTGAGGTGGGCCTGGCCTGTAGAGTTGCGGTGAACTTGCACCACCACCCGAGCCGACTCTTCCCTCCCGCAGGCCGCTAACCTATGCCCTTCGGTGATGTAATATTTCAAAGTGAGCGCGGTGGCAAGAGCGGCTTTATGCTCGTTGAAAGCTAAAATATTGGTCTCTTTCAAGGGATAACTGTTTTTTTTAGTAATTTCCTTAAGCTCCACCCCATCAAAAAACGGCCTGTCCAGGACAAAGCAGAGATTTGCCCAGATCTGCCCCTCCCGAAGATGCCGCTTGGGGATCAATCCGGCTTCAATATTGAGCGCGTCGCCATAGTGCCAAACTTCAGCGAGCGGCATTGGAAGCACCTCCCCTTGAACAGATGTAAGTCCTGCAGAGAAAAAAATAGCGATGAGGATGCGATATAGTGTCATGTTTGACTCCTTTGGTTTCGAAACATGATTATTCGCCAGTTGACGTTAATAAGAAAAATGAATGATTATTATAATTTGCATAAGTATTACTAATAGATGAAATGTGTCTCCACATTCTGATACGCTTTTGGAATCTCGAGAAACTTAATGGCCACCTTCAACCTGCAGCACCTGAAATATTTTTACGATACCATGCGGCTCGGAGGCGTGTCACACGCAGCCCGTGAAAACCACGTCAGTCAATCTGCTGTCAGCCAGGGGATAGCCAAGCTCGAGATCTCGTTTGGTAAAGCACTGTTAATCCACCGGAAAAACCGGATTCAGCTGACAGAGGACGGACACACGGTGTTTGCCGAGGCAGCGTCCGTTCTTAAATCGGCCGAGCGTCTCGAACAGCTTATCTCACATCCCACTGAAGAGTATTCCGGCCAAGTCACTGTCGCCTGTACCCATTCCCTTGCCCAATCGCTTCTGGTCGGCCTGTGTCATCGCCTCAACCAGGAGGCACCTAAAGCAACTCTCAAACTGCGATTTGGCCACGTAGCTTTGGTCAAGCAATGGCTGAAGGAAGGGTCGGTGGATTTCGGAATCGTCCTCGATAACGAGGATCTCTCCGCTTTTGAAACAGAGCTCCTCTATCAGGGACATTTTGAGCTTTTTCGGGATAAGGACCACACCTTGCCGAACACTTTGACGGAGGCGGTCTTCACTGAACCGAGGACTGAGGTTAACATCTTGAAGAAGGCGTATCGGGAAAGATATGGCAGGGAACTTAAAACGATCATGGAAATATCGAGCTGGGATATGATCTACACGCTTTTACGCGGCAGTTCGCTCGTCGGGTTTATTCCAGACTACCTGCTTTTACATCCTGAAAGAAGAGGGAACCTCAAGGTGTGCGACTACAAACTGCCCCGCATTCCATATCAGTTGCTGCTCGTGAAAGAAAGATTAATTCCCCTCTCGCGCGCTGCATCCCTTTTCTTCAAAATGATCAAGGAAGGGCTACTGCTTAGTGGAATTTAGAGCTGTAAAGATCATTTAAGTACTTTGCCGCAGCCTTCTTGTTCCTGAACTCGCCCCAGCCTTCTTCGGGCTCCGGCATGGTGATGTGCCACTTGTCAGCGGCAGCCTTCAGAAGCTGAAGAGTACTCTGATAATCCTTTGTCAAAACGGAAGAGTAGGGAAGAGCATTCTCTCCAATGGCCCGCAACTTGGCCATGATCGTCTTATCCCCTTTGGGGAATTTGTGAATCAGATCCTTGAGCGTCCACACCATCTTCGGTTCCTTGGCGATAATCCCTGCCGATTTAATGTATTTTTCGTCCGTATTGCCAACCACGGTCAGAAACCCGGCCATCGTCGCCGACTGGGCGATTTGATCATTGGAAAGTTTGGGAAATATCCTAGCCAGCCTTTTTCTTTGCAGTTTTGCTGCACTTCCAGCGACCACCTTCTTTTGCTCGATAGCCCAAAAGTTAGCCAACTGAACACCTGTCCCCAAGAGATAGATGAAATGCGCCAGCTGGGCGTCATCAAGTTTATCGATTGTCTTTCCAATCTCGCTCGGATCCATCGTCGCTTTCAAGGTTGAGGCGAATTCTTCGACATCAACCGGAGGCTCCTCTGCTTTTAAAAGCGCTGCTTCGGCTGCCACTTTAACATTCACCCGGGCAACCACTTCCGCGAGAATCGTCATTTTTTCTTGCTTCTGATAGAAGCTGCTCTTTTCTTGTTTCAGCAGGTGATAGAGGTTGGAGAGGTCCTCATCGCAAGAGCATGAATCTGCCAGCATCTTCAGGTTTTTTAAATTCAGACCCACAGCAGCGGGAGGACAGCGTGCTATCACTTTCAGGAAAGCGGAAGAGGCAAGCGATTGATCGAACTGCTCATCGGAGAGTGCATTAAACATTTGCGTGAGTCGTAGCGTTGGATCGTTCGCAGCATTATTCACAACGGATTCAAAGACCCATAGTTTATCTATGTTCTTACCACCGAGATTTTGTACAAGAAAGGGAATTTCCACTCTTTTGGCATGTTTAGCCATGGTCGTTAGAAACGCCCGCCTCTTCATGTATTCAGCTTCAGGATTTGCGATAAGCCCTTCCATGAATTTTAGAATCTCCTCTTTGCGCGCATCCGATATCACTGGTTGAGCAAGAGTCTCTTTTGCCTTCTCCACAACCGCTTTTTTATACTCTTCGATATTGTGATGAATCTTCTTCAGAAGCTGCTGAGGAGGGGTTTTTGTTGCAGGGATAAAACGAGGAGGAATTTTCTGCTTCATTGCCATCAGCTGCTTTTCACATGCCGGATGGAACAAAGGTGTCTTTGCAAATGCCGAGAGGAGCGCATAAAACTCATAGATGGCGTCTTTATCTTTCAAATTTCCCCGAAGATCCAAATTGGCAGGAACAACCGCTCTCGCAAAGATATTCTGCAGTATGTTATTGATCGCCTTGCCTTCCAAGTCATTTCCGGTTTGGAAGAGCTGCATCGCTATATTTGCTATTTCCGACCCCGCGCACACTTCAGCGAATACTTCAGGAAAATTCTCAACAAGGCTGGCCATTTTATCCGGCATTGCTTTGAACAGATCCATGATATCCGTATCGTTCTGCCGCGATAGCCAATCCATCACCTCGGCCCTTGCCATGTTCATCTGGGTCGGAGCGGTGATTTTTTTGCCAAGCTTTGACCAGGCAATGATCATATTTTGAGTCTCTAGAGGGATATTCGGGAGCGACTCACTGTTTTTGGCTGCAATTAAAGGAGGGGCGGCCTTCTCTCTCCTCTTGACCTCTTGAAAGGCGCTTTCAAGCTCAATCTCATCATCTGCGTTCTTAACCTTTGTCTCTTTCGGGAGAGGGATATGAATCGGTTCCTCAGAAGCTGTTTTCCCTCTCGCGAACACTTTAGGGGGATTGCCGCTCTCTTCCGCCTCTTTAGCGGGCCCTTTCTCGCGTGTTTCGTTTTTTTCCAGGGGCTCTCCCTTTTCAATGCTCACCCTGGATTGCTGGAAATTTCTTATATCGGAGGTGGGGTGATGGGGAATGGCCTCCATTTTACCGGGCAGGCTCTTTTTCTCCGCACTCAATGTCTTGTGAAATAGTTCCGATGATTTGGTGGGGGCCTGGATATGCGCAATAGTCTTATCATAGAAAAACAGCCGACAAATCAGGTGGACGATCCCTAAGGTAAGCACACCTAAGGCAATGGTTCCAATCAGCGCCTTCAGGTGGTCTTCTTTGGATAACCCCTGATCATCAGGATGGAACGCATAATATTTGAAAAAATTAACTGGGTTCAGTGCCATAGTCACCTCGCTCCCTTCTCTATTTATAGTAAATAAAATAATTAAAGTCACAAAATTAAATGATAATTTAATATAAATTACAACATCTATTTAAGGTGAAATTTATTTTTTATATAAATGAAGATATTGAAAAAATATCATCACAGGAGAAATGGATCCAAGACGTGGGGTTTTTCTAAGAAATCAATGGGGGGGGCGCTTTTTTAAAATGAATGCCAGGGCAGGGTAAATGTCACTCAAAAACTCCCATCAAAAGATAGATTGGCCACCGGATTTTTCGCGTAGGAGCTCCCCGCCACTCTCTTTCTAAATCAGGGGCAATCAGATCGACAGGGTTGACCCCGTTTTTATCCACATAAGTCTGCACTGCCGACCAGGTTCTGGCAAAGTATGAGATAAAATGCTCAAGAGTCCAGTCCAACTCGATAGAAAGCGAAGGCGCATCACGGCGCTTGAGAGGAAATGGAATCGTCCGGTACTCCTCATCAATCAAAGCGCGGCGACCATCCCAGTAGGAGCCAAGCAGGTCGTGGTAGAGATGGTCCACTACCCTGTCAATTTCAGGAGTGACCCGCGCCACGCCATAACTCCATGCCGCGAAAAACCCCTCCGGTTTAAGCACCCTTTCAAGTTCGGGATAAAACGCATCAAAATCAAACCAATGCAGCGCTTGCGCAACCGTCACGAGATCAAAGCAGTGGTCTGGAAAGGGAGTCTTCTCCGCAGGACACACCTGGTAGGTGATGTTCGGGCGCTGATCAGCGTGCTCTATTTGCTTTCTACTCATGTCAGTGGCAATGACACTCTGAAATTTAGCTGCCAATTCAACGGCTGCCTGGCCATTTCCCGTAGCACAGTCCCAAGCCTGATCAAAATTTCGCACGTGGCTGAAGATGCAGTCATAGAGCGCTCTTGGATAACCGGGACGATATTTCGCATATTCAGCCGCCTGCTTAGAAAAAAGATCTTTCATTCAAACCCTCTCACCTTTGAGACTGTCCGCAAACTCAAACAAGTATACCGAAAGTATCTCAAAACTTGGGATTTTGAGACACTTTCGGTATATGCTTTGCTCTGAGTTTCCTCATAGCACTCGATAAAATTTTCTGACTATCGGACTGTTTTTTTAGCTTTATTCAATTTACAACACCTCTCTTAAACCCTTGATTTTCAAACTACAAAAAGGTGTAATTTAAAACCGAACCAAAACTGTCAAAACAATAATTGCCAATGAATCCAGCGAGCCCCCATGTCAACGCACCCACTCACTAAATCCACCTATGTCCAGGGGAAGCGGTGCTTAAAAGCGCTGTTCCTAAAAGAGCGTCATCCTGAGCCTCCCCTTTCCCGATCGGATATAAAAACAATCCGCGATGGCATGAGTGTGGGCGAGCATGCCCGCAGTCTCTATCCCGAGGGCATACTCATCACTGCAAAGGAGATGGAGATGGCTCTCTTGCAGACTAAAAAAGAGATGGAAGCCGGCGCTTTGGTGCTTTTTGAAGCAGCATTTTTCCACGAAGGGGTTTTCATCCGCACAGACATCCTGAAAAGAGAGACTTCAGACGGTCCCTGGAGCCTCTATGAGGTTAAATCGGGCACTGCATCCGATCCGGATGTTCTTAAGGAATACAGCCGCGATATAGCCATTCAGTTCTGGGTGCTAAAGGGCTGCGGCCTTGTTATAGACGGCACCTTCTTGATGCACCTGAACAACAAATGCGTCTACCCCAACCTTAGCGATCTTTTTTGCATCAAGAATATGCGAGAAGAGGTGAACGCGCTTTTGGAAGAGATTCCAAGCGACCTGGAGACAATGCGGAGTGTGCTCAGGCAAGGTTTAGAGCCGAGGCTTGACATCGGCCCCCACTGCTTGAAGCCAACACCCTGCCCTTTTAAGGCCTACTGCTGGAAAGAGGTGCCGAAGCCGGGCATCTTTGATATACCCAACTGCCGGAAACGCTGGGAATTTTACCGGCAAGGTAAAGTGGGCGTTAACGACCTGTCCGAAAAAGACTACAGGAATAAGACCCAAAAACGTGCCCTCCGTTGCTATCAAACCAATGAACTCTTCCTGGACCAATACAAGCTTCAGAAAGCCTTCAGCAAATGGAAATGGCCTTTAACCTACTTCGATATCGAAGCGATCAGCTACCCCATACCTCGCTACAGCAAAACAATCCCCTGGCAATATCTACCCTTTCAATTTAGCTGCCACATTCAGGAAGAGGCGGGAGAGATTCGCCACATCGAGTTTTTGCATCAAAGCGCCGAAGACCCAAGGCCCTCTTTTATCGAGCACATGATCCGGGCTTTCCCTGAAAAAGGATCGATTGTCGTTTACTATAAACCATTCGAAATCGGACGCCTAAAAGAGCTCGGTCGCGACTTTCCTGAATACGCCTCGATAATGCAGGGATATATCAAGCGGATTGTCGACCTTAAGGAAGTGATCGAAGAGAGCGTTTACCACCCTCTGTTCCTTGGCAGTTTCAGCATCAAAAAGGTAGCTCCCGCTCTTCTTGGAAGTGAATCGAGCTATAGTGCACTCGGCGTGAAGGACGGAATGGACGCGATGGTGAGCTTTCTTGAAATGCTGGAATCGCCAATTGATGCGGCAAGAATACGCCACGATCTTTTAGAGTACTGCAAACAAGACACCTACCTGATGGTCAAGCTCCATCGCTATCTACTGGATAGGGTACATCCTTAAAGTGAATTATCCCGCGCTTTCTTCGAAGCACGGGGAGGGTATTTGTTACATCATACTGTAGAGTTCCGAGGCGATAACAACCAAAGCTGCGACGACAGAAATGACGATCAGCAGCCTGCCTTTCAGCTCCTGGTAATGAAGTTTTTTTGCCTTAAGCTGCGTAAAAAGATAGACTGGCAAAAGCACGGCTATCACCGCCAAGATCATCCCGGCAAATCCAAGAACTGAGATGAACGCATCGGGCACAAAGATCACCGCCAGAAAGGCCGGAGCTACAGTGGCAAAGGAAGCGATCATCGTGCGGAGACCCTGGGGCCCTTTGGCCGGCAACATCGATTTGATGGAGTCGACAAGTCCCACGCCCACGCCTATCACCGAAGTGAAAATCGCAAGAAGGGATATCCCCCACACCAAAAGCTGAACGGACTGCCAGCGATTAATTTCGCTGAGCGCCAAGATCAGCTCGCCAACTTGCGCATCGCCGGCAACCATTTCGGCATAAAAAGCCGGATTATCGTTATAGACAGCTCCTAAAATGCTCGATGTCCAAAGGATGTAGACAAGCGCCGGCGTCAGACTCCCGAAGAAAAACACCTGTTTCAACACCTTGGCATTCTTGTTGCAGTAGTTCGTCAACGTATGGAATATCACCTGAAAGCCGAACGAAGTGAAAACCACAGGTAAGATAACTGCCAAGGACGAGCTCTCCCACTCCCCTGTCGGAAAGAGGGGCAAGTTGCTCCAGTCGATCGTAACGGCCAGACCCACGATCAGGATAGCCACCACGCCAAGCAGAGTGATAAACAGCATGCGATTGCAGTAGTCGATGAGATGTATCGGAAGGGTCAGGGCGACAGCTGCCACCAAAGCGAAAACGGAGGCGACGCTTTCGAGCGAAACACGCCAGGCCATCTTAGCTACCAAATACTCTTGGACAATCGAAGAGCCGCCATAGATGAAGACAGCGAGCAGCGAGTACGAGAGCAGCTTTAGCGAAATGATACCCGTCCATTCAGCGATGGGCCCCGAGAACTTTCTTCCCAGCTCGCCCAGGGCAAGACCCTTTCCTGCCTGTAGATTAAGCTCTAAATTGATCAGCGAGGTGTAGTACATCAGAAGCCACATGAGCAGCATCAGCACAATACTCGGCACCAAGCCAAGCTTTGCCAAAACAAGCGGAAGCGCGATCATTCCGCTCCCAATGCAAGTCCCCGCCACCAGTAATATCGGACCTGTGCGTTTCATTTTCATTTCTCCTTACTATTAAAGCAATACGTAGCGTGGTTTACACCGAAACTATCTCAAAAATTGGCACGAGAGCTTTGTCTTTGCTAAGAGCCAATTTTTGAGACACTTTCGGTTTATATTCTATCGGCCAATCTGCCCGGCGGAGTGGTTCATTTTGCGGTGTTTTTAGAGGCAAAAAAAAACCCGCCATCGGGCGGGTTTTATAACTTTTGGCTTGATTTACAAGCGTCAGTCAATCTCCCGCCTCATAGGGTTTGTAAAAAAGAAAAAAAAGGCGGCAAATCGGGCTTTACGCATGAATCAACCTGTGAATTTTAAAGCACTATTCTATCAGTAACAATAATTTTTGTCTAATAGGCAGGGGCGCGGCGCGCATAATAGAGCATCGCAAGCCCTGTCATCATAGCAGCAAGACCGAGTACCAACTTCGGTGAAATGAGTAAGAGAACGCCCCCGAGCAGACAGATCAGCGCCTCCCCCAAAACACGCAATGCAATCTGCACTCCGAGCACCTCCCCCTGAATTGCGTCGCTGACAGAATCTGAAATCTTGACGGTCAGCAAGGTCACTGCCAGTCCGATGACAATTCCCATCGATCCATAGAGAAGAAACATCACAAAGGGCGACTCCGCCAGAATGATCCCCACCAATAGAGCACCGACAGCAGTCGTCGAGAAGATGACAGCTTTCTGACGGTCAAACTGCCTGGACACATAACCTGCCAGCCATCCGTTGCCCACTGCCAGGGAGACGCAGAGAAAGGCATTATAAATAATCAGGTCAGATGGAGCCAGTGTCCATTTTTCCGTCAGGTAGACAGGCGCGAACTGATAGAAGATATCGACAGCCAAACTGAAGGAGGTGGAAACAAACAGCAAAAATTTCAAACGCTGGTTGGTAAAAAGGACCGATAGCCTTTTGTAGAGGTTGAAGCGCTGCCACACGCTCCTTGCCGCCACAGGTTCAGCAAGAGCGTCCTCCCTCAGGAAAAGGAGGGAAGCGCCCGACAGAAGAACAAACAAGACACTGATCCCATAAAAAGGGGTGGATAGCGTCAGCCCCTCATAAAGATTGCTGTCGATTAAGATCCCTCCAAAAAAGGGGCCGATTAAAAAGGCAATCGACGCAGACGCGTTGATCTTCCCAAAGGTGGAGTGCTTCGGCATCGACTTGACTTTCGGGTTTTATGGAAGGAAACATTGCCATCGCCCGGGCGATGGCAATGTTTCCTTCCATAAAACCCGAAAGAAGCCGGCTGAGGATGAGTAGTTCGACCAGATGCCATTTGAGGGCAAAAGCCGTCAGCAAGTTAAAAAAGGCATTCAGGAAAAGGGTTCCCGCTAAGAGCCGCTTTCGTCCATAATCATCCGAAAGCGCCCCCAAAATCGGAGAGCCGATAAACTGCCCCAGAGGATAGGCCGCCAGCGTCATTCCCAAAAGAAGCGAGGGCGCTATGGTGTAGTCGGAAACAATCGAATAGGCAGGGTTAAGAAAAAGAGCAGGAAAGATCAAATAGGGCATGGAAATGCCCAAAAAACCCATAAAAACGATGAACAGAACTGTCCAAAACTGTCTTTTGTCCTTGTCCGGCATATACCTCCCCCGAAAAACAGCGCCATTAAGCTCGAATATTATAGGGCAATTCCCCCGCCGATTCAAGGTTTCTGCCGCCTCGCCTCCTTCGTTTGATCTTTAAGAGCCCTCTAATGAGTAAAAATAAATTTTCAACAAAACAAGGCGGGCCGCGCCGTGCAGCCGAAGCAGTCCATTCAGCGCAGGGAGTGATTGACGAGAATAAGAGCTCTACCCTATAGGGTAGGTATGGTTCTTAAAAAATGGCCAAAGGAAAATTATGAAAAAATTCGCATCGGCACTTCTTGCCATCGCCTGCTTGACCGGTTCTTCCTATGCTGACATAGGCTTCTACCTGGGCCCCTTCTCTCTTGAACTGGGCGGAAGAGGCGACGCTCCCACATTTGCCATCGACGCAAGAGATACCTATCCGATCTGCAGAGCCATCGATGAACAAAACCTCCTGAACCTGATTGTCAGGGTGCGAGAAAAAGTCAGTGACAAAGAGTTCAAGATTACAGTCAAAAAGATCACCCTCGAGCCTTACCTCTTCGGCAGAAACAACCGTCGTCAACACCTGCTCAAAGGCAAAATAACAAACGAAGCGGTCGTCAAGGAAGTCACCGTCAAATATGGCGAGGAAGCGGACAATGCCGAAGGCAGAGCGCTGCCCGGCACATTCAAAATCCAAAACGAAGGCAGCATCAGCACCGTGAATGTCGATCAGATTCTGGAAATCTCAATACTCCCCGATACGCACTTCGATATTCCAAAAGACTATGACAAAGACGCTTACAACGACGTAGTCGATGTAATTTGCGAAATCGACGCAAACGCTTAGACACTTAATAAAGCCCTCCCTTGCAACCTGTTTAAGCCAAGCTGCAAGCGAGGGCTTTTTGCTGTCTATTGAAGATAATCAGAAACCAGGAGTATTGGTTGAAGTGGTAGCTTACAAAGGAGGCTATATGGCAGTCAAAGAAAGAATCAATGGCGTCGATACAACCACTTTAAGAGAAATCTCAGAGGAAGTCCGCAAACACCCGGCAGCTGCGCGCTGCGAGTTCAGAGCGTCAAACACTTGGATGGAAGGGGGGCACAACCAAACCCGGATTCAAGGATATTATGCGGCCGGCCACGAGCAAAAAACCCGTCCGAAACCTTTCACCATGGAAGCGGATGAACCCCCAGCTCTCTTGGGCACTGACAAGGCCCCCAATCCGGTGGAGTACTTGCTCGGCGCACTGGCGTCTTGCATGACAACTTCCATCGTCTATCACCTCAGCATGAAGGGGTATCGCATCCATGCTATTTCATCGGAAATGAAAGGAGAGATCGACCTGCAGGGGTTCCTTGGAATTAACCACTCAATCCCTAAGGGATACAAGAAAATCGAAGCTTCTTTCAAAATTAAAACCGATGCACCTAAGGCAACGATCGAAGAGGCCTACAAATTCTCACCCACCTACTCCATGCTCTCAAAAGGCACACCCATCGAAGTGAAGCTCCACTTAAGCTAATGCGCATCACCTGCGCCCGGCCATCCCCGGCCGGGCATTGTGTATCGAAAGAGGCTCAGCACCTGAAACAATTCAAGTATAATGATAACAAACACTAATTCATTTACTAAAAGCAAATGAAGCTATAAACTTGTTTTCAATTAAGACAAATTAATTGAAAAAGAGACACATGCCACAAATCACATACGCATCCAGCTTGCACGAAGCAATCCAGAACACCCCCGACTGGAAACTGGTTCCCCATTTCAAGAGTTTAGGCCGGGAGATCGTCAAAGATGGAATCAACTATCAAATCTTCAATAAAAAGGAGAGATTCTGTCCTCTTCTCAAACGCATCGGATTGATAGCTCTTACAATTCTCTTTGTGGGGATACCCCTTCTTTGCTCGAAGAAAATGCGTACTCTCTTTTTCAAAGGGAAGGAAACTATACGCTCTGCGGTCCCTGTTGAACTTCTCAAGCCCACGGCAGAAGCCGACATCAGGACACTCACCGGCACGGCCGGCCGTCCATCAACCCTCGTGCCCTACTACAGGGAAATTGACCGGATCCGAGAGGCAGATACGCTGTCGCCACCCAACAACTGGAAAAAGGGGCTCGGTTCAAATGAAATCGAGCAGACGCTGGAAGAGTTTAACACCGATTTGGTGGCATTACAAAATGCCGAACGAACAACCATCAGCATTATTCTTTTCGGCGACATCACCGAAAAAGAAAAAAAGATCATCCGCATTGTAAGACAGTATCTCAAAATGGTGCATGGAATGCACACTTCCATCCAGAATACATCCCTAGCTCTTCCGAGCGACGACCTGAGGGAAAAGTTCGGTCATACGCAATACGCTCTCTCTCCCATGCACTTCAAACTTAGAGAACAAATCTCACAAAACAGCTACGCACTTGGCTTCACCAACCAAGATATCTACCCCGGTTCGAGCTATGCTTCAGTCAACTTCCTCTATGGTGAGGCGCTACCAAGCATGGCCACCGGGGTGTTTTCAACCTATAGGCTGGCAGACGATGGTAAAGTCAAGGCTCTCATCCGGCTAATGAAATTGGCCTCGCATGAATTTGCCCACATGAGGGGCTTAAACCACTGCACAGATTATGTGTGCGGTGTGCAGGGAATTAACAATTTGGAAGAGATGGATAAGTCTTCCCTTCTTTTTTGTGCCCAGGATATGGCCAAAATTTGTCTCGTCAACAATTGGAGCATCAAAAAAGGCTATCAGAGGCAGCTCCAGTTTTTCAAACAGTTCTCGCAAAAACATTCCCTGCCGTGCGATTTTACAAACGAGATCGCCCTCCTCGAGCGGAAAATTCGGAAACTAGAAATATCGGGTTCATAAACACGGCCCTCCCCTGCTAGCTTTCCAGAGAGACTATCCACAAACAAAGCATCCTGATTTTAAGTTTATGGATAGTCTCTAAGCAGCGGATCCGGAGGGTGCTTAGCCGTAAAATCCCGTGAAATAACGAATCATTGCGCAGATAGGCATCAACTCACTGTTTTAATCCTTAAAGCCCGAACAAAAAAACACTTGATGAATCAAGCGTTGATAGAGGGCTGTTAACAAGTGTGGGCCGTATTTTTTTCATTTAAAACCATTCCTTACACTATCTAAAACAGCTTCTGTTAAGACGGCTTAACCTTCTTTTAATTTCAGGTTAATACCGCCCCTCTATGCTCATTGCTTCTTCAAACTAAAAAAAAGGAAAACAGTCATGAGCACCATCGTTCCCATCATCGGCAAGGCAGCAGTTACCATCGGCATCCAGGTAGCGAAAAAGGGCATCGACTATGCTTCAAAAGCCTACGGCGGTTATGCCGGCGTCTCCGTCCTTAACAACATCGTAGAGAATTCCCAAAATCAAGGTGAGCAGATCGCCGGTAAAGTGGGCCGCACTTTCGGCAAGTTTCTCGGCAAAGCCGTAGCAGGGCACGCTGTTCCCGTCATCTCACAGCAAGTCAAAGTCATCGGCGAGACTATTCAGCAAGCGGGCGTACAAGTCCTCGACATCGCACTTCAAAACGAAGAGACGAAGGAGCCTACCGAAAAAAAACCTTCGAAAACGCTCTCGACAGCTCTGGAAGTAGGCAAGATCGCAGCGACAGTCGTTGGAACCGCCGCGATCGCCTCAGGTATTGCTCCCTTCGCCGGCATCGGCATTGCGTATGCTGCGGTGGATGCCCTTCCTAAAATTATCAAAGCCGCACTATCGGAGACAAAAGAAGAAAAGGTGCACGATTTAGGCGATATTTTAAGCTCTGCCGCTAAAAAGGTGTGTATCGAAACCGCAGGAGTTGTCATCGGCAACGTCGTTCGCTACGATCAAGTTAAAGGCGCTTATAACGCCCGCGTCGCTGAAGGCGCGCTTGCCGGTAAAAAAATCGGTAACTACCTACCAGGCTTCATGAAAGGGACAGCCGAAAAGGTGGGCGCTTTCTTTGGCACGGTCGATGCCGGAAGACATGCGATGAGCATGGACGTCATCCAGAAGGCCAACGATGCGGCAGCGACTGCCGGTGGGGCCCCCCCCTGCCGAAGAAGTGGTCAAAGGCGGCCTTAAAATGACGGACGCTTTTGTCTCTGCGCAGGTTGAGAAACAGGAAAACAACACGCTTGGCACACTAAAGAAAGCCGCTTGGATCTCCGCCGGGCTTGCCGGAGGTGTTGCTTTAACGGTGATAGCTCCCGAGATCGCGCCCGTGATCGCCGCCACCTCGCTACTGTCCGTATCCGACAAAATCGTCACCTGGGCAAAAAATAAATTTTCTACCCAGGAAGCTCCGGTTGAAACAGAAGAACCTACCGCTACCGAGGAAAAGCCGTTTGAAAAAGAGATTCTCGAGGCCAAAGAGTCTTTAATCAGCCAAGTGAAAATCGATTTCGAAAAACTAGATCTTAGCGAGGCTGCTCCAGCAGCTTAAACGCTAGCAGGCCGGCAGACTAAAGCCGGCCTCTTCTTTTCACCCTTATACCGCAGCATCTAAATTGGGCATGGGAGCTTTCAAAAACCAAATTTCGGGACACTTTCGGTGTAATTTAAAAAGTAATTTACTTTTCTTTCCTCCTTTGACTAGGATCCAGATCAAACTGAACCCGTGGAGGGAGACGATGCAGCCCGATGTACAATTCAATCCCCATGCTGACAGATCCGCGTACCCAACGGCCTTTCCCGGTTCTCATCCAATCAATCAGTGGAATGGACACTACGCCCACGTGGCTCCCGCTGAAAACACCCAATGGCATGGAGCTCCATTTTTCCGGGGGATGGCGACCATCACATTGGCAGACCGCACGGTCATCTCCATACCGCCGGAGATGGTGGCACAAGTTAAAAAAGACTTAACAGCAAGCGTCCAACGCATCCAGGAGAACAACATCGTCGTCGCGACTACAGCCCTGCAATCAGCACTCCTGGCCATTCTAGATTTTGAATCGGCGTTTAAAACATTTCTCAGTAAAGGCGATGACACGACACTGCTCTCCAATCTCCAGGCCTGCATCGATGAAATCACACAGGCCAATGCCCAGCAAACGGCGTTTTTAAACCACCCGCTCTCCTGGCTTGTCACTGATGAAAAAAAAGAAATTCTAGATATGCGCGAGCTTTTCGAGCACTGCATTAAAGTGATCCAGAAATTTGTCCCCTGCCTTAGAGGAAGAAACGGTTATAGTTCGCATGAGATTATCTCCCAGACACTGGGCTGGACAGGATGGCAGCAGCAAGCCAGGCAGATCGGGCTGCACAACAGATCCATCGAAGGCCTTCTCGATAAATTTCAGATGGAGGGACAAACCGGAGAGACATTTACAGCCATAGGCTGCTTCTCATCAAGCGTGGACTATATCCTGAACTGCTATCAGAAAAAGAGCTATCCCGCGGTGCAAAACATCGCCTATATCTACGAAAACTCCAAGATCAAACACCACTTCATCGCCCTAAACGAAGTGGACTTCCCGGATGCAAAGAGGTGGAATTTTACACTTTAGGCGCAAATGGGTGAATGAAGGGCATACAATGCAGCTTTTCGTATACTTTTAACAGCTTCACCCCAGAGTGCAGCGACCTTTAAGATGCCTATCCTCATTCAATCACATCGCCCCTGAACGAAGTTGGAATATGCTTACGATCAAGATGCTTACACCCTCTGATAGTTAACAATTTAAGACCATCTACATGCACAAGGTATTTGAGTGCATCGGATTCTAGCTGCTTGCAATAACTAATCACCAGGCTCTGCAGTTTCGGCACTTGTTCAAGACACTTCAGAATATCGGAATCAAGCTGCTTGCAAAAGCCGATGTCCAGACTCTCAAGCCCCTTGACGTGGACAAGATGCTTCAGCGCATCCGGCTCAAGGCTATCACAAAACCCGATCTCTAAAATCAGAAGCCCCGGCAGGTGGACAAGATGCTTCAGAGCATCCGGTTCTAAACTGTCGCAAAAGCGAATGTTTAGTCGCTGAAGACCCTTTATATGCACAAGATGCTTCAGCATATCACTCTCAAGTTGCTTGCACCCGCTCACAACGAGACCTTGAAGGTCTTTGACGTTTTCAAGGTGCTTCAAAGCGTCGCTTTCAAGCTGGTCGCAGCTAGTCGCAACAAGGTTCTGCAAGGCCTTAACATGCACAAGATGCTTCAGTGAATCCGGTGCTAGTTGAGTGCAAAAACCGATGTTTAGACTCCGAAGTCCTGGCACATGCACAAGATGTTTCAATCCCCCCCTCTCCAGCTGCTTGCAACGTGCCATACAAAGCTGCTGAAGCCCCTTGACATGGACAAGATGCTTCAGGGAATCAGGTCTCAAATTGCAGCAGTTATCCATGTCTAAACTCTGCAGCTCCGGTACATGCTCAAGATACTTCAGCGCATCAACGCTGACGGCAGTGTGCGAGATTCCCAAATGGTAAAGATGGGGGAAATTTGTAGTTACTCGTTTTAGGCAGGCATTATCGAAATCATAGAATCCGGTGAAGTCTGCATGACGGAGAAGGGAGCTATGGGGGTGCGACATAAGCCAATCTATCGCCTGTGAGGCAGTGCAATTCTCTCCCATTACTACCCTTAGGGGTAACGATTGACTGTTGATCAATTCGATTTGAGCTTTCAGACAAGGGTTGTTCCAATGGGTTGTAACAGCTCGAAGGTGAGCAAGATTCTGGCACGAGAGCTCCCTTAAAATTTGAAAATGAACATCTGCGAGTAAAACTCTCATCGGATCGACGGAGGAGGAGTGGGCGGCTATGATCTTCTGGCAGTACGAAGTGATGACCATCAAGTCGCAATCGTGCGCGCTGACGCCGCTTTCGATCGCTTTTGAAACAACTCCGGTTAAATCATTCAACAAAGACAGAGGTGGGGTGTTATCTTCTCGGCTGCAGTCCCTAATATGGGCTGCAATCATCGCTATCTTTTTTTGGATCTCCTCCTGCCCGCTGCCGGGCTTTTTGTCCCCTGGAATGGACGACTCGATCTGTCGAAGAGTGGGGAGAGCGGCGGGTGCTGCAGGCGTCATATTAGAACTCCTTTTCTAAAAAAAAGATATATTATAGATAAATAAATCTATTTATTAAAGCAGTAACTAGTTAATTACTCCCCGCTAGTCAAAGTGAAGCTGAACGCATTCGTGTGATACGGAAGGTGTGCTGAAATTTTGGGGTTTTGGCAGTCTCTAGTCTGAATTGAATTCGCTTTACTTACTGCCTCGTGATCAGTAGTGTAACCCACACCCGACTTTTATCACCCTCTTGGTAGCGGCCGATATGCACTCAAATCTTCAAATCGTTCTGATCCTGACAATTGGATTTGCTCTGGCAAGCTTACTCGCCTTTATAGCCCAGCGCTTTCGCTTTCCCGCAATCTTAGGCTACATGCTCGCCGGCTACATCATCGGCCCCTATTCTCCCGGATTTGTGGCTGATGTGGAGATCTCTGAACAGCTGGCAGAGATCTGCGTGATCCTCATGCTGTTCGGCGTCGGCCTCCATTTCAGAATCGAAGATCTGATAGGGGTCAAGAATATCGCGATACCGGGAGCTGTCGCACAGACGTTTTTTGCGGCTGTCACAGGTTTCTTAATCGTTCGGGGAATGGGCTGGTCACCAGAAGCCGCCTTAATCATCGGCTTGTCGATTGGGGTGGCAAGTACTGTCGTCTTGGTCAGAATCCTAACGGACAACGAGATACTTAATACCAGCAAAGGACATATTGCCGTAGGTTGGCTGGTTGTGGAAGATATCTTTACCGTCATCTTTTTAATTTTACTCCCCACCTTCGCTGCCTTCTCATCGGGAGAAAACATTTCCCTCATGAGCTTTTCCGGCTCGCTCCTCATCTTGACAGGCAAGTTTCTAATCCTCGGTCTTTTCATGTTTAAGTGGGGGCATAAGATCGTAGCGTATATTTTAACGAATATAGCAAGGTTAAAATCCCAAGAGCTCTTCACACTGACGATTCTTGCCCTCGTATTTGTCATCGCGACAGGTTCAACAGCGCTATTTGGTACATCCATCGCTCTCGGAGCGTTCATCGCAGGAATGGTGATTGGTAAAACCAGTGTCCGTCATCAGGCGGCAGCAAACGCGCTACCCTTGAAAGATATTTTCGCGGTGATATTTTTCCTGTCGGTCGGAATGCTTTTCAACCCCAACCCCATCATCGCAAACTATCCTTTGTTCCTAGGTGTGCTTGCGGTGATCCTGATTGTGAAACCTCTCGTAGCCTTCATCATCACCGTCTTGCTCGGCCATTCGCTGAATGTCGCCCTCACCCTCTCGGTTGCTCTGGCACAGATCGGAGAATTTTCTTTTATCCTGGCGGAAGAGGCGATGAATTTGAAGCTCCTGCCGGACGATGGCTTCGACATCTTAGTTGCCTGCGCGCTGGTATCAATCTCTTTAAACCCGCTTCTCTTTCAATCCATCGGATGGATCGAAAAGAAAATGGCTCCCCTCCCACTTTTCCGGCGCGGAAGACGCAATGTTGTGAAGGGGCAAGAGGGTTATCAGTTTCCCACGCCCACGGTCATCATCGTCGGCTTTGGGCAGATTGGCAAAGAAGTATCCGTATTCTTAAAGGAAATGGGAATTTTCCCCCTGATTATCGAGCAGAACATCGACACAGTCATGCGCATGGAAGCACAAGACACCATCTTTTTCGGAGACGCCGCCGAGTCCAATATCTTAAAAGATATCCACATCGAACAAGCCAGCCACCTGCTGATTACCGTGCCCGATACTGCCAAAACAGTCAAAATCATCCATACAGCCCGGAGCGTAAATCCAGACATCGAAATTATCTGCCGTTCGCAGTCTATTATCGATGAAGATAAGATCAAAGAACTCAGGGCTAAAAGCATCTGCACCGAAAGCGTGGCGATGAACTCCTTCCTGATCCTTGTGCGCCAGCTTTTTCACCCAGCCAAGAAATAATAAGCAGGCTCCATTTCAAATTACGGTAATATCGTCATCTATTTCCTTGCCTGCGATCTTTTCTTTCCATTACAATCCATCCCCATTCACAAGTCCTCCAAAGGAGTTTTTTCATGAATCGCACGCTGTCGAAACTACTCGCCTTGTTTTTATGCACACTCATTAACACCCCCCTTTTCACCCTCGAGGAAAATTTCATTGTACTCAACGCCTTAACTGACCAGGTGATTGAGGAGAGGGGCCCTCATGTCAATGACAGGATCACTCCCTGTTCCACCTTCAAGATCACACTGGCGCTGATGGGTTATGACTCCGGCATTCTAACCGATGAAAACAACCCTGTCTGGCACTACAAAGAGGGTTACGATGATTTCCTGGAAGCATGGAAAGCTCCGCAGACTCCCGCATCCTGGATGAAATTTTCCTGCCTTTGGTACTCAAGAATTATCGCTGAAACCCTTGGTGAAGAAAGATTCCGGCACTACCTCGACCTATTCGATTACGGCAACCGGGATACCTCCGGCGGGCTTCCGGCTCCCTGCTGGATCAACTCCTCTCTTAAAATTTCCCCAAAAGAGCAGGCTCTCTTCATCCAGAAAATGGTCTTGGGAAAACTGCCCGTCTCTCAGGAGGCTTTCAATAAGACAAAGGCAATCTTATTTCAGGGCATCACGCAAGATGGCAGCAGACTCTACGGCAAGACAGGCTGGACAGGCTCTCGAAAGGACGAGAGTGGTAACGCCTATGAAATCGGCTGGTTCGTAGGTTGGGTGGAGAAAGGCCAAGACGTTTTTCCCTTCGCTTACTACATCCGCGACAGTAAGATCGAGCTCACACAAAGAATTCCGAGAGCAAAGCAGTTGCTACAAGAGACAACGGATGAATAATCCTAAAGTAAAAGAGGCCCTGGCAGGGCCTCTTTTACAATAAATCCCACGTTATTACCACTTTAAATCTGAAACTGATTTCATTATAATATCGGAAAACCAATCCCGATTTGTTATGACACCTTTTTCCACCTACCTCCCTTCTCCCTCGGCAAAGCACATGAGAATTGCCTGCGAGGATGTGGCCGCCTCCTGCTGCCGATTCCTCGACCTTAAGAGTTTGGTCGCAATGCGGCAGCTTTCACCGACGCTTCGCCGTTTTGTGAATAGACTGCTGATCGAAAAAATCAATAATGAAGAGATCGGTCTTTATGATCTCCGCATCAGAAAATTCGAGGATTTAACAAACTACTTCGGCAGTGTTTATTCGAAAATTCGCCACCTTAATTTTCGGGGACATGAGAAAGTTGTCAATTTCACCTTTCTCGATTCGTTTAAAACACTCGTTTCCCTAGACATTTCCTGGCATAGTAATGCAAAGAAGATCACTCTAAGACGCTCGCACCCTCATTTGACAACCATCACCTCGATTGCCTGCTGCAAGCTTAACAGCCTGCACTTTTTGAAATATTGCCCCAACATCACTCACTTGGATATCAGCGGCTGCAACAATGTCACTAATTTGAGGTCGCTGCGTTATAGCGAGAAGTTGATTTCGATCAAGCTTTTGGGATGTTCAGCGATTAAAGACTTTTCACCCCTCTCTCTTTGCAAAGATCTCATTGAATTAGATCTCTCCGGCTGCCGCCAAATTGGGAATTTTAAGTTTCTTACCAGTTGCCTCAAATTGAGAGCGATCCACATTGAAACTTTTTTGGTGTCACCTGAACTGCTTGCCCTGGCTCAGCAGATGAAGCTTGTGATCAATCCCCCCGAACCCGGGGACGAAAAATAAATTAAGAGAGAACCAGCGCACTCTTTAAGCCGATGGTGCGCGGCTTCTAAAGCGCATCAGACACCCGATTGCCCTGCCTAAAAAGATGCCCAAAATCAAGGCGGAGAAAAGCTCGAGGGACAGAAGGAGATTGGAACCTTCAGGTTGAGGAATCACACTACTCACGATACCGACTGCGAATTTAGCGGAAAAAATCGAGAGGGAAAGAATCAGCGGCATCCAGCTCCCGGGCATCATCACCGTTTTCTTTTCGTGGATAAACTCCACGTTTAGTTTCTGCATGTAGGCGTAGCCGATTGAAAACCCCGATCCCAAGGCCGTTAGCCACAGCAGCAGGAAAGAGCCCTCCACTCCAAATCGACCTAAAAATGTAGAGAGGGACCAGACGAAAAATCCTAGGGGAAGCGCTAAAAGTGTCTTTACCGGCAGGTTATGCGGCTTACTCGATTTGACCCCACCCCATATTAAAAATGCCAGCAGCGGCCACACAAATAAGGGGGTCTTCACAAGGATCGTCAGCACTGTCGTCTCCTCTCAATTTGCTGTGTTAGAAGTGCGATGTCGAGCTCTACGTGTGCAAGACCTATTCGGAGTGTCTCCAGCCAATAGGGCTTATGCGGCAGCTCTTTGATCAACATCTTCTCAGTCTCCTCAAAGAGCTTGAGCGCAGCTCGCATTTTAGCCAGTTTTTCTTCCCGGTGCTTCTGCATTTCTGCTTCTGTTTTGTCATCGGTAAAGAAGAGTTTTAGCAAAAACTCTTCCCGGTGAATATCAGGTTCAGGCTCTCTTTTAAACCACCCCAAAAAGGCCTCTCTCCCCTGAGCGGTGATCGTGAAAATTTCTTTCCTTCGCCTGCCGACGAAAGCTTCTTCCACACTGACGAGCCCCTCCTCCGCCAAAATTTTTAGCGTAGGGTAGATGGACGCATCGGACTCTTGCCAAAAGTGGCTTGTCGCCTCGCGGATGAGTCTCCCCAGCTGATAGCCGGACAGCGACTCGGTCAGCAAAAAGCCAAGCAGTACATATTTGGTCTTTTTTTCCTTCGCCACAGAATTCCCAAGATACCTAATGATTAGGTATCTTAACTAAACCACGATTAAAGCTCAACCCTAGAATTAACCAGCTAACTTTATTTTAAAATCATCGACTCAACACTGCTTTTATGTAAAAAACCTAATTAACATTGATCTTTACAAGAAATTAACATACAATTGTTTAAAAACAAAAAAAGCACTATGTCCGATAGAATTCAACAGTTGAACTTACTCACGAGTGGCGACACCCTCTTTCTAGTCGCGGCCTTCATCGGCACCGGACTGTTCTTCATCCAGCTCCTTTTTAACGCCTTTGGCGGCGGCCACTCCGATGACAGCAACGGAGAGTTCGACACCCTTCAATTCAAGTGGCTTTCCAAGCAGGCCGTCACAGGGTTTTTAATGATGTTTGGCTGGATGGGGTTGACCGCAACCCATGAATTTGAATTTTCGCTGCCGAGCGCCCTAGGTATCGCTCTCTCGGGCGGCGCCCTGCTGCTGATCATCACCGGCTCTCTTTTTAAAGGGGCGAGTAAACTTCACAGTCCCGGGTCGCAGTTTCGCATTGAAGACACCCTTGGAAAAAAGGGACTTCTTTACCAACGCATCAAAGACGGCAATAGCGGCAAGGTCACGGTGATTCTCAACCAGATGACCTATGAGATCGATGCCCTGTCTGAGACAGGAGAGGACATCCCCTCCTTCACACCCGTTAAAATCACTAAAATTAATGACGACAAAACAGTGGTCGTCGCAAAAACTTGAGGTAACGCATGGAAATAACCTACTTCGGCACCACCCTGACACTCTTCGTTCTATTCATTGCGTCCATGTTATATTTTTTGGCCAAGCTCTACGAGCGTTGTCCGTCAAACAAGATCCTGGTGGTCTATGGCCGCATGGGCGGAAGTAAAACGGTGCAGTGCTACCATGGCGGCGGAACCTTTGTGTGGCCGCTGATTCAAGGCTCGGCCTTTTTAGACTTAACGCCAAGAAACATCCATATCCCTCTAAGGGGAGCGCTTTCGCATCAAAATATCCGTGTCAACGTTCCCAGCACCTTTACCGTTGCTGTGGGCGTCACACCGGAAATCATGAACAACGCCGCCGTACGTCTCCTCGACTTAGACCACAAAGGGATCGAATCGATGGCCACCGAAATTATCGTTGGACAACTCCGCTTGACCGTCGCCTCCCTGCGGATTGAAGAGATCAACCAAGACAGGGAACGCTTCTTAGAGGCGATCAAGAAAAACATCGAACCGGAACTCCACAAAATAGGCCTGACTCTGCTCAACGTCAACATTACAGACATCACGGACGAATCGGAGTACATCGAAAGCATCGGTAAGAAGGCCTCTGCCACTGCCGTCAACCAGGCAAAAGTCGATGTCGCCGAGCAGGAGAAGCAGGGGGATATCGGAAAGGCCTTGGCGGAGAAAGACAGGCGCGTATCGGTTGCTTCCTTCAACGCGGAAGCTGTACGCGGAGAGAATGAATCAAAAGCTGAGATTGCCTTGACGAACGCCACCTTGGCAGAGCAAGAAGCGGAAGCGACAAGAAGAAGCCAAGTTGCCAAACAGCATGCCGAAGTCGAAATTCAAATAGCGCGCGCGCTCGCTCAGGCAAAGCTCCTTGAGACAGAAGAGGTCGTTCCTGAAGAGATCAAAAAGAAAAAGATCCAGATCGAGGCAGAAGCGGAAGCTCAGTGCAAGGTCTTAATCGCAAAAGGCGAAGCGGAAGCCATAATGGCTATACGCCAGGCGGAAGCCGAAGGTATCCAAATGCTGCTCGATGCCAAGGCAAAGGGCTATAAGCAGCTGATCGAAGCTTGCGGCGACAATGCCGAGAGCGCCTCGACCATGCTCCTGATCGAAAAGCTGGAAGAGATCGTAAAACTTCAGGCCGAAGCGATTAAAAACATTAAAATCGATAAGATTACCGTGTGGGACAGCGGTGATAAAAACGGCGGCAGTTCGACCTCGAACTTCATCAGCCAATTTGTCAAATCGCTCCCGGCACTTCACGACGTCGCCTCCATGGCAGGTTTGAAGCTCCCGCAATATCTCGGGAAGGTTACCGAGGGCAGCCATGACAAAGCAGTAGACGACTTGAAATAAAAAGAAGATCCTCCCGCCAATGGGGGCGAATCCTCTTATCAACATAAACGAAGGCAACTCCCCGGCTCTGTTCTACATGAAGCGAATCAGCCGGGGGGATCTTAAGCCCCTTTTTTCAGGGCTTCCGACTAACGAGACTCTTCACGAAGTGAATTTCCGCCCAGCCTCTGCATTTCGCTTGCGATCTTTCAATTCGATTCAAATCTCATTTCTAGTCGAGCATGGTTTATCTCAGAGGTGATTGCAACCGACCGAACTTTCCTATACGATACACCGAACGTGTCTCAAAATTTGTTATAGCTAAACTTAAAAAATCTATGAAAAGTAAAAGACTAGCAGCACAAGACCTGAAAAACAGCGCTCCTTCGAGAGAAGAATTTGAGGAGATGCTGAAGCTTTGGGAAAAAAAGCACGAGCAGAAAAGCAAGGCTAAAGCTCTCAACTACACCTGGATTGAGAGTCCGCTCGGTTCAATTTTGGCAATCGCCGACGAAAAAGCGCTATATCTTCTCGAATTTCTCGACTGCCGGGGTCTCGGCTGGGAGGTCGAACGGCTACTGATAAATTACAATGCCCACTTAGCGCCCGGCCTCTCAGACCCCTTGCGCCTAATTGAGAGAGAGCTGCCCCTCTACTTCAAAGGCAAGTTACGCGAGTTTACTACCCCCGTCAACCCGACAGGCACACTTTTTCAAAAGCGGGTGTGGGGAGAACTGATGAAAATCCCCTATGGGGAGACGCGCTCCTATGCGGAAATTGCAAAGGCTCTTGGCAAACCGACCGCCTTCCGCGCCGTCGCCGGCGCCAATGGCGCCAATCAACTTGCGATCATCATCCCCTGTCACCGCGTGATTAACACGGGCGGTGCTCTCGGGGGATACAGCGGCGGCCTGCCAAAAAAAGAGTGGCTGCTCCACCTGGAAGGCAGGGGCGCTTAGGTCAGTTATGTCCATCGACAAGATCAACGCCGAGTTTTACAACAACAACGAAGAAGCATTCGATAAGATTCCTTTCGATCCGCTGTTGCCTGAGATCTTGAAGAGGCACTTCCTTGGAAGAAGGGTGTTGGAGATCGGATCCGGCGGCGGAGCCTTAGCCCTTTGGCTAAAAGAGAATTGCAACTGCTCCTTGGTCCTTTGCGAACCGGCGGAGAAACTCGCTCTCAAAGCGCGCTCCAAAGGGTTAGATGTTCACACCTCCTCGATTCAAAATTTTCAATCGGACGAAAAATTTGATTCTGCCCTCGCTATCTCCTCGCTGATCCACGTTCCCAAAGAGGAGCTTCCGGCTGTAATCCACAAGATTCATGGCCTGCTTGAGGACAAGGGACTTTTCGTCGTCAGCTTCATCGAAGGAACAGGTGATGGATTTGAAGATCCCACCAAGGCAGGCAGAGACCGCTACTTTGCCCTTTATACAGAAGCGGAATTGGCGCCTCTTTTCTCTCCCCATTTCAATGAGCTGGAAACTCACCGCATCTTTAACAAAAAAATGAACCGTCACTTCCTTTTGAAAGTATTTAAGAGAAATTAACCTATGGAAATTACGCGCGAAAAACTCCTTAGCACACTCCGTTCCCAGTTTAAAATGGATTCGTTTCGCCCGGGACAGGCAGAAGCGATAGAGACCCTCTTTGAAAGAGGGCGCCTGCTGTGCATCCAGCCCACAGGCTATGGAAAATCGCTGTTATACCAGCTTCCATCCTGCTTAGTGGGTGGCCTAACGCTTGTTGTATCCCCCCTCTTAGCGCTGATGCGCGATCAAGTTGATCAACTGACAGAACGATTTAATATCGAAGCTGCTTCCATTAACAGCGACCAGACAGAGGAAGAGAACGCCAAAGCCAGGGAAATGGCCTCTAAAGGCTTGATTCAGATTCTCTTTGCCGCCCCTGAGCAGCTGGATCATATCGACCGCTTTCAGTATCTCCTCTCTTTACCTATTCAGTTACTTGTCATCGATGAAGCCCATTGCATCTCAACCTGGGGGCATGATTTTCGTCCGAGCTACCGCCGCATCCTCGATTTTTGCCTGGCGCTCGCTGAAGTCAATCCCCAATTGAAAGTGCTGGCGCTGACAGCGACCGCCAACGAAAGAGTCGAGCAAGACATCATGCGGCAGCTCTCCACCACCACAGCACCTCTTGCCATATTCCGAGAAAAGATGGACAGGCCCAACATCCATTTGTCGGTTGTATCAGTCCAAGGAATGGCAGCAAAACTCAGCCTCTGCAAAGCCCTGCTTGAAAAACAGCAGGGAAGCGGCCTCATCTATGCCGCGACGCGGGAAAACGCTGAGATGATCGCCGAGTTTCTTAAAGAACAAGGCGTGTCCATCGCCGCCTATCATGCCGGCCTGGCATCCGAGGAAAAACGATCTTTGCAAAAAGCGTTTGCCCTAAGCGAGTACCGCGCGATCGCCGCTACGACAGCCCTCGGGATGGGCATCGACAAAAAGGACTTGCGCTTCATCATCCATTTCGACATTCCCGGATCAATCACAGCCTACTATCAGGAGGTCGGCCGCGCCGGCAGGGATGGTGAAAGAGCGGAAGGGATCCTTCTCTACGATAAGGCCGATCGCGCCGTGCAGGACTATTTTATCGATTCGGCCCTCCCTTCCGAAGAGGATTTTGAGCGGGTGTTGGAGGCTGTATCCAAAGCGGAGACACCTCTCAATCTGACCGGGATCAAAAGGGCAACAGGCCTGCATCCCACACGGGTAACGCTCGTTATTGCCGAATTGATCGAACAGATTTTTTTGAGCAAGACAAGTGTTAAAGGCACCCAGGTCTACCGCAAAGTGGACTCCTGTGGCAGTCTCGACTTAAGCCGCTATCAAACGCAGCACCGGGTCAAAACGGAGGAGTTGAATAAGATCTTGGGCTACGCCGAGGGCAATCAATGCCGGATGGAAGTCTTAAGGGAAGCGCTCGGAGACTTAGAGGCGAGCGCATGCGGCCGCTGCGACGTTTGTCTTAAGGTTAAATTCGACATCACTGCCGACAAAGAGGCTGCAAACCGCTGGCTTAGGCAAAGGACGCTGCCCATTGCAGAAATGCGGGTACACAAAACTTCTCAAGGGTTCAGCCTCTTCGACGGCAAGATGCGCCCCCCGGAATTTATCCGTTTCATGCGGGAGCGGGCTATAAGGGAAGATGTCGACGAAGAGATTCTCAACCTCATGAAAGCGAAAATCAAGAGCCTGGCTCTTCCCGTCACATCCATCATCGCGATTCCTTCCAGGACATGGATGGGAAGGCTCCCCTTTGCCAAAGCTCTTTCTGAACAGCTGCAAATCCCCCTACTGGAAGAGGTTCTTCATTTTGAGAGTTTGCCGGAGAAAAGACAGGGAGATCTTCTCAATAACGACCAACGCGCAGCCAACGTGCATGAAAAAATGAGAGCTCTCAGCACAGACCTTGTGCCGCACGGGGCGATTCTTCTCCTCGATGACTATGTCGGCTCGGGATCGACAATCAAAGAAGCGGCGCGCGCTTTAAGAAAAAGCCTAAAAAATCCAATCATCCCTGTCACTGTGGCAGCCGTCAAATGGCGCCTTGGACAAACAGGATTTATATAAATTTGAAAGGAAGAGCTATGGTTATCCAGTATTTCCTCGATTTTCTTTGCCTTTTTTCTCACCCGGTTGTTGGAGGAGATATTCTACCCAAAACAGAAAAGGCTCTTTATCAGATTATCTACATCAATGGCCCTTCGAGCTCAGGCAAAAGCACGCTGATTAAACAACTGCAGCACACATTAAAGGACCCCTATCTTCATGTAGGGATTGACCAGCTCATCAACATGATGCCGGAAAAAGTGAACGACTGGACAGGGGGCGAGGCGTCTCATGGATTTAGCTGGAAGGCTGCCACAGACATCGATGGTAAGCCTATGCAGCTTCTTCAGATAGGCCCTTTTGCCAAAAAAGTGAGCGAGACGCTCAAACAGATCGTTCAGCTGATGGCTGAGAGCGGCTACTTCATCATCATTGACGACATCGCCTTCGGCAAAGAGGGTGTGGATGCCTGGCGAGAGGCACTACGAGGTTACCAGGTGATCTACATTGGGATTCATACTCCCCTGCCTGTGCTTGAAGAGAGAGAGCGCGCACGAGGCGACCGGATGATCGGGTCTGCCAGAGCGCAATTTTTATCTGTGCATAGAGGCGTCAGCTATGATCTAGAGTTTGACACGAGCAAGGTGTCGGTTAATCAAATCGTAAAGAGTATCGGCCAAAAAGTATACCCGAGCGTTCACACTCAATGATTGGGCTAGCTGCGAGTCATCCTATACAGTCTCTCTCCAGCTCCCGGTATCATCCGGACCAAAGGTGCAGCCATCGGGAGAAGAAGCGGATTTAAGAAGAGGCGGTGCAAAAGCTTCCCTTTAAAAATTCTTCGTCTGTACCGCTCATTCCAGCGCTGGTCGTAGGATTTGGCATCCCCTTCCAGGGCGCAATCGGCAGCCAGAACGCCGGACGAGAGCGCCATCGACAGCCCGCCACCGGCAGCGGGTGGTATTACTCCTTTGGCATCGCCAACAAAATAAGCAGACGGCCAGGGAGACTGCGGACGAATCCCAAACTCCGGAACCGGCCCGACCATCCACTCTTTAAACAACAGCTTTCCCGATTTTAGAGCTCTTTGCAGCGGCAAGGCGCGGCTGCTCTCAAAAAACTGGTGGAATGTCTCGCGGGGATTCAGCGCCTCTTGGCTTAAGCAGGAAATGAGCCCTGCTACATTCACGGTACCGGGAGCCACAGAGGCCATGCCAAAATAGGCCCCTTTCATCAGGTACATCGTAAGCTGCTCCCCGCAGTCGATCCCTTCAAAGTGAGCCTTGGCACCCACATAACAAAAGGCGGGCTGCGAAGAAGTGGTGTAAGATCCAGGCAAACGCCCCGTGCTGACAATTAGTGTCTTGGCCTCAAAGACAACTCCCGAATCGAGTTGAACTCGATAGGGCTCCTCGGCCCCTTGAGGCCCCTCTACGCCAAGGACTTTAACGCCGCAAACAACCTCCGCTCCCCTTTCAATGGCCCTCCTGGCCAGGGCATCATCGAGCAGGTAACGCGAAAGGCCGCCTGCACACTCTTTAAGCGGGATATATAAATCAGAACGCGGAGACACAAGACACACCGAAGAGATCGCGGCCGCCGGTTCAATGTCCCATTGTTTCAAGAGCGGCAAAGCCTCCGGAGAGATGAATTCGCCGCACATCTTATGCGCCGGAAAGGAGCGTTCTTCAAGCAAGACAGCCCGGACTCCCCTGTCGATCAACCGATTCAGAGCGGACAGGCCCGCAACGCCTCCACCGATAATCAAACAATCTGCTTTCATTGCTTCACCAGCGTTAATGTCCAGCGGAATGGGAAGTTCCAGCTGAGCTTGTATTGCCCCTCTTGAAATCCAGCCTTTTTAAGAAGACGGATCCAATCCCCTCTTTTGAAAGAGCGTCTTATGGATAGTCTGCCATCGTGCCATATCAGCCGGCTGGGAAAGAGAAGCGGTGCCACTACCGAAAAGGCCACATACGCCAAGAGGTGCCTTTGCAAATCATTGATGACCACAAGCGAAGAAGCGATTCTGTAGCTCTCTTTCAAAAAGTCGATCAACTCCTCGTCATCCATATGATGGGTAACCAGCATCGTTGTGACCACATCGAACGCTCCTTCCCTGTAAGGCAGGGACTTTGTCTTTTGCAACTCGAAGGACAAGTTACTTTGGCCTTGGGGCATCATGGCACGAGCGTAGGCAACTGCTTCAGGATTGATATCCACCCCCAAAACGCTGGCATTCGGAAACCAGCGGCTTAACCTTCTAGACAGTCCTCCGCCCCCCATACCTACCTCAAGAATGGAGCGGGGGTTCGATCCTTTAAGCGCCTTTCTGACTGCCCGGTAGCCGCCAAGCAATTGGTTGATCCGGCTCAAATGCTTTAAACAAAGCGCGTACTCCTCTTGTGTGTAATAAAGAGGCCCCAGATCTAAAATTTCCTGTTCGTTCGAGCGTTCTCGCTGCCACATGACCCTACTCCCTCTTCAGTAGCAAACCCTCGATGGAGAGTCCGGGGCCGAAGCCGAGACCAAGAACCCAGGGCGAGTCGCTCTTTTTCTTCAACACTTCATCCAACACAAAAAGAAAGGTCGGACTCGACATGTTACCATACTGCCTGAGAACACTCCAGGAAGCTTCCAGCTGGCTCTCGTTCAACGAGCAGGCTTTAGCCACAGTTTCCACAATCGCCCTGCCGCCCGGATGCACGGCGAATGTGCACTCGTGAAAATCGGTATGGGGTGCTGCCAATTTTTTAGAAAAGGGCACGATATATTCTCCGATCGCCTCGGGGACCTTCGGGCTGAGCTCCATTTTAAAACCGGTGTCGCCAACGCTCCATGTCATCAGGTCCAGCGAACCCGGAAGCGCCAGCGAGGCTTGCCCCTTGAGAGACAAAAGGGGCTTTTCATTCGATGTCGCCAAAGCTCCAACGACCACTGCCGCAGCGCCATCACCAAAGAGGGAATTGGCAACCAATGTCTCTTTCGTACTCGCATGCTGAAAATGGAGGGAACAAAGCTCGGTGCATACCAGCAAGACGCGGTTTTTAGGATTTTCTAGCGCTAGCGCTTTTGCGACCGCGAGACCCTTGAACGCTCCAAAACAGCCCATGAAATTGATTCCCAGACGCTCCACGCTCCTCGAAAGGCCGAGGCGGTCTACGAGCAGAAATTCTATACCGGGAGCGATGCAACCTGTGCAAGAGACAGAGATCACATGGGTGATCGCCTCAACATTTCCACCCCAAGATTCCACCGCTGCCCTAGAAACATCTTCTGCAAGGGCAGGCGCTACGCTCTGATAAAGCAAGGAACGGGCAGATGTTTCTTGACCGACTGAGGGAAAGGAATCGGGATTGAACATGTCCGCAACGACAGAATGCCGCTTTTCTATAGAAGTTCCTCTGACGACCTTCTTAAGAAAATGCGCCTCCTCGGGAGAGAGAGAAAGATGGTTTTGGAGACGCTGGACAAATGTCTCCCGGTTCAGCGATGCCTCAGGCACCTTGGTTGCCAATGAAAGGATTGAGACGGTCATATGGAGTCACTCTCTTAATTAAAGAATGTGAATTAAAATGGCGAATAGAGACAATTAAATAAAGATGTCATTTAGAGTCTGTTTATGGAGAGTTCTCTGCGTGCCAAAACAAAATTTCAAAATACTTTCGGTATATGTTGATTGCTGAGACGGCCCGTCTGACCATCCGCTGGTTCCGGGAGGATGACCGAGCAGCCTTTAAATCCCTTGTACAAGATCCCGAGGTGATGCGCTTTTCTTTGAAAGGGCCGGCAAATGATGCCGATGTGGATGTGCTTTTTGCAAAGCTGCGCCAGGATTATCAAGAGCATGGTTTCGGACTTTTCGCACTGGAGGAAAAGTCATCCAAGGCAGTGATCGGCTTTGCCGGCATCAAGCAATGGGAGATCGACGGCGAGATCCACAAAGAGCTCGGGTACCGCCTTTTGCCAAAATACTGGGGCAAAGGTCTTGCCTTTGAGGCTACGAGGTGCATTTCCGATTGGGCATTTAAGACACTCGACCTAAATTGCCTGATCGCCCTCATCGAGCCGGAAAACCTCCGCAGCATAAAGCTGGCAAAGAGGTTAGGGATGAAGAGAGTCAAAAGCTCTCTTTTCTTGGGGGTTTACACCGACATCTATCTGCTGACAAAAAAATATGCCTACAAAGACTACTCTCGGCACTTCCCCAATCTCTTCACCCAAGAAAAAGATCGTCTCCTGGCAGTTTTACCACACAAGACGCTGGTTGAACATGTGGGCAGTACGGCAGTTCCTGATCTGGGAGGCAAAGGCATCATCGACCTGGCCGTTTGCTGTCCTATCGATGATCTGAAAAATGCCGAGAAGGCGATCGAAGACCTCGGCTACGCCTTCAACTTATCAGGCAGCAGTGGCGAGAGGCGCTTTTTTAAAGCCTATCTGAAAGACTTGCGGGGCCCGTACAACCTCTATCATCTCCATCTGCTGCCGGAGGGCTGCCCAGAGTGGGATGAACTCATTGATTTCCGCAATTATTTGCGAGACCACCCTGCTGAAAGGGCTCTTTATGCCTCCATTAAAAAACAGGCAGCTCTCCGCTATCCGGAAGAGGGAGAAAAATACCGAGAAGCCAAAAAGCCGCTCATCGACAGGATCAAAAAAGAGATCCGGCTTGGCCATTAACGGTTTGCCCCTGCTGGAAATCCCCCGAGAAGTGATACATCAATAGCTGCAAAACCGCACGTCACGGAGTGGTTTTACGGAACCGGACTTGCAAATACCTACCGTTTTTTTAGATGATTATCTGTGCGGCATTAAGGTTTTAAGTTTTTGGCTAGCTTTCGACAAACACCACCCCTTCGCTCTTTTCACCACCTCAGCCATCAAAAAGCCGGATGATGAGCTATACCGAAAGTATCTCAAAACTTGGGATTTTGGCTTTGAGAAAGTCTCAGGATTGAATGATCGTAAGCCGCCCCATTTCTTTAATATTAGGTGACTTCTAATATTAGGTGGCTTACGATCATTCAATCGCGAGAGCTTTCTCTTTGCCAAAAAACAAATTTTGAGACACTTTCGGTATAAGGAGGGTGCTGCCGTCACCCTCGACCTCTTGATCGGCGATCCTTAGGCCTGAAATGCATCGAAATCTCTGCCCTCACCTAGGTGTAGGGGATTGCTAATCGATCCGAGCACTCTTAATGATATAAACGCCACTCTTTTGAAGTCCTCCACTACCATCGGAGTATTCATAAGGGGCTGGCCCTCCAAGAGCCATAAGATCTTTGCCATAGGGATGCCCTCCACCTTGCGAAGTCAATGGAATGCCTAAATCTTGTGCGATCTGTTTTGCCAGGGCGTTAAGAGCTGCTT
>NZ_CWGJ01000009.1 GCF_900000175.1 Estrella lausannensis | reverse complement strand
AATCATCGAAAGAACCGGCGCCGGCAGCGTAAAGACCATAGAGGTCGACAAACATCAAGGGATTATTGGCGACGTACGCATAAAGGTTCGGGCCTTCTCTGTCACCCAAAGGATCCTTGGTGATAAAGCGGCCGCTTTCAGGATCATAGTAGCGGCGGCCAAAAAAGATCAGGCCTGTTTCTCGATCAAGGCGCTTACTGGAAAAGCCCCAAGAGGATTTGTCGCCGGATTCTTCCAGGATATTGCCAAAGGCTCCGTAACGTGCGCTGTAGGCGATCTCCCTTGTGCTGGCATCTACCAAGCATGTAATGTTGCCAATATGATCATGGATTGGAACTAAGATTTTAGCCTCTCGTTCGATGGCAATCGCAGATCCGATCTCAGCGCCCAGCCCAAGGCCGCTCAAAATGCGTAATTCGTAAGCTCCATCCAACGATCCCAACTCGTTTTGACCCTGATACAAATAACGAGTCACCCCGCCCGCATGCAGTTTGTGCGTTCTTCGATGTTGTTCGTCGTAGCGATATGAGACAGTCTCAATGCCATCGGTGAACGACGTCATTCTTCCGGCGGCATCGTAACTGAAGCGATAGACAGCATCAGGCTTGATCAACTCGATCAGGTTACCATCCAGGTCATAGCGGTATGAACGGTCTTTTCTTTCGAGAATTTGATTGAGGTCATTGATGCTATTTATAGAGCCATCTTCTTCAACACGGTTATGGAGAGAATCAAAGACGTAACTTCTGCAGACGGCTCCCTTTTCCTCAATAAGCTGATCAAGCTCATCGTATAAGAACGACTCCTTAACGCTTCCGTATCGATCTTCAAATGTCCGATTCAAAAGATTCCCTGCTTCGTCATAAGCGGAGAGCTCTTCGCGATAGTGCGATGAGACAATAGAGCGGGTGCGCCCCATCAGGTCATAGGAGCAGGTGATCTCTCCCGCGTCAAGAGGTAGTCTGCAGGAAGTGAGCTTTCCCCGACCATCATACGAGTTTACTTCGAAGCGGTAGCTCTCCTCTCCTGAACTGCTAAAACGCCTGATGGCACGGATAAGCGTCCCTTCATAGCTATATTCCACGGAAGAGTTGTCCGGAAGGGTAAGGCAAACAACGCGCCCCGCACCATCGTAGGCATAACGGACAATACCGGAAGGCTGCTCCTCTGCCACCTGACGGTTTTGCAAATCAAATGTTTTATGCATCGTTGTTTGATATAGAGCATCAAAAACAGTGACGGGATTATCCATCGCATCATAACGGTAATGATAGTCAAATGTCTGATCGTCGGCAAACCAGCGGGAAAGCCGACCTAAAGTGTCGTACTCGTAGAGAATTTTCCTCCCGCTTGAGCGGGTAACTGCAACTTTTTGACCTTTCGAGTTGTAATCAATGCATATTATTTTTTCGTCGTTAGACCCTTGAGCCTCGATCAGATGCGTGAGCCGTCCACAAGAATCATATCCCCACGCAGTAGCGATCTTTTTCAAAGCTTTGCCCTGGAAAAAAACCGTCTCCTGCCGTTTTACCTTTTCGCCATAGCAGTTATAGAAAATCTCGGAGAGCTGAAGTGTCTCACCTAGAGAGTTTCTCTTTTCGATACGTTTTTCAAGACCTAACGGGTTTTTGTCGACAATCGTCAAAAGGCCCTTGGGGTCAATTGTGCTTACGCGGATTCCGCGCTCCCCTTTGTCATCCACATAGGAAAAATCATACTCTATGCGAGTGATGAAGCCTTCAGCGTTTGTCGTCTCGATCAGATCACCCCGGGAATTGTATTTATAGCATGTGACAGCCTCTCTGTCATCGACCCACACTCTCTCCCGAAGTTTCTTATCAAGAGCGTTATACTCCGTACAAATGCGGGATTGAACAACGCCGTCGAGCGTCTCCATCCTCTCTTCGATGACTCTGTCTTTAAGATCGTATACACACACCTTAACAATGGCCTCGCCTTCCTCTGTCCAGACGGTGGTTTTATAAGGGCGGGAAAGGTTGTCATAGGCATACTCTTCAATCGAGCTCCCTCGTTCTTTACGCACCAACCGGCCGGCGTAGTCATAGAAAAACCTAGTTTCACAACCATTAGGATCTGTTTCTTTTAGAAGATGAAAAGCATTGTATGTGTACGTATTTGCTTTTAAGAGCTCTCCCGCAGGCGAGTAGACACTTTTCTTTGTCGGTCTGCCCAAGTAATCGGATTCGATCACCGTTTTATTGCCGTAAATATCAACGCTCTCTCGTAAGGTTCCATCAAGGTCAAAGTAGGTTCTTTCTTCAGTGCCGTCGGCATTTTTTTTGTAATAAGGCTTGCCGCGCGCTGTGTATTTGCATTCGGTGACCCCTCCCTTGGCATCTATTTGGGTGATCGGATTGTCCATGACGTCATACATGGTCTTGGTTTGTACAACCGCTGTACCTGACTCAGTGAAAAATGAAGGAACTGTCGCAGCGATACAACGTCCCAGCTCGTCGTATTCGTACCGAGTGACATTGCCCGAAAAATCACTCTCTTCGATCCGCTCGCTTTTAAGGTTATAGCGATAATTCTTAGCCAAAACCACCCCTGCATCAGCTAAGATTTCCTCTTCCTTGATCAGTCGATTGCAAAAGTCGTAAGTATATCGTTTGCTATATCCTGGCAGAGGTCCGATCTCTTCCGTAAGATTTCCGTTGGCATCATATGAGCGCTCAACGACCTCACCCTCAGCATTCTTCTCAAAGACAACCTGACCAAACCCATTATATCGCCACTCTTTAGTTGACACATACGCATCTTGCGAATCGTATAGGTCTTCTTTAAGCAGCCGCCCCTGGTCTGAAAAGCTATTTTTGATTCGTTTAAGCTGACAGAGTTGACCTGTCTCTAAATCGAGCGAGCGGAAGACCACTTCTGCAGGAAGTCCGAATGGATAGGAATTTGTCAGGCGATATTCAACGACATGGCGTTCCGTCACACCGGTCAGGGAATCTGGATCTTCTGTCTCACCATCGTCTTGAATTTCGCCTGTTTTAAATCCGTTTTCATCATAAAAGAAGAACTCCCTCTTCCGGATTTTCTCGTGGTCGCTTTCAAAACGAGCAGAAACAAGATTGGTTCCCTCCAGGTAGCGATAGAGTATTTTTTTTCTGAAGTCAAACTCTTCGATCAGAAGATTCGAGCCATCCTGGCTATGAAACATCTGCTTGCTATAACACTCCGCTCCTTTCGCTAAGGTATCCGCTTTGGATCGGAAAAGACATTCTTTGACTCCTGTCAGCGTTCCGCTCAACGTTTCTTTTGAGATGTTGCCAAAGGAGTCGTATTCAAGGAAAGTTCCAACAACTCCACCAACTAGGTCACCAACAATTCTGCCGGCATAAAAGCCCTCGGGACAGCCGTGTTTTCCATCTCCCCACAGAAAAACTTCGGATCGGTAGATCGATGAATTTTTTACACCCTTGTAGGTATAGAAACTCTTGACGTTATTGAGGCGAGACTTCGAAAAGTGATAAATTTTTAACACTCCATGAGCGTCAAAAACATGCGCACTTCCCTCCAGCTGCCCTTCCTTACACTTAACATTATAGACGAAACTATACTCCTCCGCACTCTCCCCGTTGGGGGCCAAAGGCCTTAGTAACCTTTTCACCCTGCTGTAGCGATTGTCTCCACGATCCTTAAAATATACCTCGCGTCCATGAACGTAGCTTCTTCCTCTATCGTAATAATCAGCCTGGACAAAGCGGCCTTCCGGATAGCTTTTTTTAATAATGCGGGCAGCCTTTTTCTTATCGTACTCTGTCTCGTATCGTTCATAATCATAGCGTAGATTAGGAGCGTATTTACGTTTGACCTTATGAAGAAAAAGGCGTTCTTGTCCCAAGTGGCGAATTCTTTGAAAATCGTACCTCACAGGAGAGCCATACATAGCATCTACGTATATACTTTCCCGACCATTGACAAACCCAACCATGTTAATCCGCTGTCCGCTTGATCCATACAGATTAACTTTTCTCAATGTGATGTCATTGCCCTCATCGAAACAATACACCTCTACCGTGCGATTACGTTTGGTCTTCTTTGTTGGAATATAAGCGATCTCCAGATCGGTTGGAACGATACGGTTCGGATCCTCCAGTTGTTTTCGAACTGCCTTGAAATCGAGAACATCGTTGTTTGCAAGCCTCAGTGTTGCAGTTCTTGTATTAATCCACGCCTCGCTATTCTTCACGTTTGTCTGCCCGGATATGCCATCGCCCGTAAGATTGGTCAAGCCCTTCTTCCATAGCTTATCCTGAATGCGATACCCCCCGTTAGGATGAACGTGGCCGTGCAACCCCCTATATTTTAAGATGGCTCCCTTACCATCGGCGACAAGAAAGTAATTTTTTGCCAAAATTGCTTTATCGTGGTAGTTCCTTTCGGTCACCTTCCGCATATATTTTGCGGAATGGTTAAAGTTGATGTTCCATGAGGTCGATAACGTTCCATTTTCAAGCTGAGAACTCGAATATACCCGATCTAGGACAAAGGGCTCAGATTGCCCCCCGGGGGACACAAAATCCACTTCATGGTCAGTAAAATCCCCGGTAATGACGTTTACATGCCCTCCCACGGTGGCTGATGGAGCACCTCGAAAATTGGCAAGATCGAAGTGTTCTTTACTGTTTTCGGATGTGGCAAAAGATGGGATCAGAACTAGAAGCGCGGTGAAAAGGGCAATCATACGTCTCAACTTAAATTTAAAAATTTAGTTTTCGACAGTAATAAAGATTTAATTTTCAGTCAATTAATTTGCATCAAAATCAAAAAAAATAATCCGCTGTAGCTATGATGGGAACGTCATATCTGAAGAGGTTATGTGCCGACTAAGTATTTATTGCGGCTGCTTGTCAGACTGCAAGAATAAACGGATCGCCTCGACATCTTTTCGATGAACTCCGGGAGTTGCCAGAAGTTCTTCTGCCGCCGCTTCCCTGATTTTTTTCACACTTCCAAACTTACGGAGCAGAGCCCGCTTTTTCTTAGGGCCAATCCCCGCGATGGCGTCGAGCTCCGATTGCACCAAGGATTTAGACTTCCTCTGATGCATGAAAGAAAGAGCAAAGCGGTGCGCTTCGTCGCGGATTTTCTGGAGAAAAAATAAAATCTTGGAGTGCGTCTTAAGATAGAGCGGGTCTTTGATGTTGGGCAAAAAGACTTTTTCCGCCCGGATGCCCTTGTCATGCCGGCTCTCTTCTTTGGCAAGAGAGATGACATCGACAGTGATGATGTCCAGCTCCTTGAGCACCTTGAGGGCGACATTCAAATGGCCTTTACCCCCGTCAACCAATATCAGATCCGGCAGGTTATTCTCTTCTTTGGCTTTCTTAAAGCGCCTTGTCAGCACCTCATACATCGAAAGATAGTCATCCGGCTCTTCTGTGAGCTTGATCTTAAATTTTCGGTAGCGGGAGGTGTCTTTCTCCCCATCGGTAAAGGCGACAAGCGCCCCGACGATGGCACTGCCTTGGAAGTTGGAGATGTCAAAGCACTCTATTTTCTTAGGATAACTCTTCAGATGAAATGTCTCTTTGATTTCCATTAGAGCCCTCTCCGAGAGCTCTTTTTGGTCTTTAACCTGTCTGAACTTAGCTATGGCATTCTCGAGCGCTATATCGAGGATGGCCTTTTTGTCGCCTTTTTGAGGAAACAGCACCTCGCAGAGCCCTCCCTTTTTGGCAGCCAAAATCTCACTTAGTGCTGCGGCATCGGCCATCTCGACCGGCACCAAAACTTCCCGCGGCATCGCGTGCGGCTCCTCATAGGACTGCAAAAGAAACGAAGAGATCAGGTCAGCATCCTCTTCGGCAATTTTAGAAAAGGAGTGGGTCGCCGCCGAGACAAGCCTGCCTTGCCGGTAGATCATCCTGACCAAGATGCCCTCATCCCCTTCTCGATAGATGCCGACCGCGTCCATATCTTTGCCGTGGATCTTCTCGACCCTCTGCTGCTCCAGCGTCTTTTCGATGTGGTCTAAGATGTTTTTGACTGACTGCGCCTTTTCAAACTCCAGGGCATCCGACAGCCTCAGCATCTCCGCTTTCAGCTTTTGGATGATCTCCTTGTCGCTGCCTTTAAGGAACTGCACCACCTTCTGCACCAGATCGTCATATTCCTCTTTAGTGCACAGTCCGACACAGGGGGCGATACAGCGTCCCATCGCATGCAGGATGCAAGGCCTGGTCCTGGATGCCAATTCGCTGTCGGAACACTGCCGCAAAGGAAAGATCTTTTTGATCAAATCGAGCGTCATCCTGGCTGAGAAAGCACTGGGATAGGGGCCAAAATAGAGTCCGTCTTTTTTGTGCGATCCGCGGCTCCGCACCAGCTCCACAGAAGGCCACTCGTGCTTGATTTTGATCTTTAGCGCCGCAAAACTTTTGTCGTCCCTAAGAAGCACGTTATACTTCGGCTGGTACTGCTTGATTAGGGTATTTTCTAAAATCAGCGCCTCTTTTTCCGATGAAGTGATCATTGTGTCGATATGGCGCACCTTCAACGTGAGGAATGGAACCTGCGGCCGGCCATCTCTTCCCGGAATAAAGTACTGCTTAACCCTCTCTTTGAGATTTTTCGCCTTTCCGACATAGAGGACGACATCCTCTCCGGACTTCATGATGTAAACGCCCGTCTTCTCCGGCAGCCGCTCAAGCACCTTATCATCCACCATTAAACACTCCCTCTCATTCGGCCTTAGCGGCACTTCCCAGCTGATCGAGAAAAAATCGACTCAGCTTAGAGTCTTTCAACAGACTGAAATTGTATGATTTGTTCCCTGAATTTGGCTATAGGCTTCGCTCAAATTTTCAGCGTATTGGCTTAATATGCTCAATTAATTTCAAAACTTGTGCCGAAAGTATCAAAAAACTTGGGAACTTTAGGCCAAAGAATCTATCCAAATAAAATTTTCACTCATGTATAGATCTAGCCAAGGGTTGCAAAACCGCTTCAAATAATCGCTATTCTCTCTCAGCGTAAAAGTAATCAACGGCATCTACGGTTTAGCCATGCAAATGCCCTCTCCACCATCCAGCGTTTTCTGGACAGTCCGGCCAACGAGCAAACTTCCCGCATAGTCGGCGATTTTCTGCCTCGAATTTTTCAGTCATGATCAAATAATATCTGGATTATTGGGATAGGCTCATATCGCATCAAGAACTGGCCCGAGTATAACAAAGCCCTGATTAATCGGGGTGACATCATCTTTTGGGTAGAGACCAAAGCCCTGAAGAGTTGAAATTCGTCCCTTCACTCCTGCAGACCCGGCAGGCCAGAGGCACACTCCTCTGATGCCATTCTTCTAATGTTAGTGCTGCGAAAAACATTTCGTCTCTCTCTACGAAGTCTTGAAGGCTTTGTCACACCAGTGTTTTCCCTGATACAGATAACTCTAAAAATTCCCTGTTACACACAAGTTTAAGGGAGAGCCGAATCTCTCCACAAAAAAATCCCTAAAATTCCCCCTTCGAAGGGGGGGTAAAGGATCTTGTATTTGACTCCACAGGCCTAAAGGTCTTTGGCGAAACTGTATTGTTCTTCCTCCCTGGAATACCAGGTACAAGAAAGCGGAGGAAGGATGGGAGAGAAAGCGAGACGCGATTTTAGCCATGATAGAAGGACTGAGTGGAGGCGAAATTGGCCGACGGCTTTGGAAAAAATTGTCTTGCTATCATCGACGATCTCTAGGTGAAACAGCATTCTCCCGGATTAAGAGATTACTGGGAGGTAGCTTAAAGGCTAGGACAGGGGATTATCAGCACACAGAAGAATTACGCAAATGCCTGACTGTCAATAAAATGAATAAATTTTGAATGCCTAAAAGATTTTGGGAGATGGTTACCGCATAAGGCTTTACGGCAGCGCCAGGCTGACAATAAATTTTTAAAGATTTACATAAAAAAGCCCAAAAGAAATCATACTTAAATAATAATTTAAATTTTGTTATTATGTAGTTAGTTGCTGTTTGTTTTGTTTCTTAAAAATAATAACTATTTATGAGGACAATATGAATATCAATACAGCTTATGGTCTGATTCAAAGTTTCGCCAAGGAAATGGAGTTACCCAAAAATCGTGTCGCGCAAGATGCGAAGCCCTCCCTAGATAAAATTGCCTCTATTGTAAAAGGTTGCATGCAAACTCACGCCATTACCGCAGATCAGAAAGCGGAATTGGTCAACTGCTTGACGTCAATCACAAATCTCGGCGACGATCTTTCTTCCAATCAATTCATTGCTAAGACCTTAGCGAAAAAGGCGCAGAACGTGCTCAAGATAGCTCAAAGTCTGGACGCCTCCAAATTGGAGTCGCCGTTAGGCCTGAGCTCGAAAAACACGCCGCAACGTGCGGAGTCGAAGCAACAAACCAATATTTCGCCTCATGTCAGTGACAAAGCAAAGAGCCACTCTCATGGAGTATCCAAGGCATCCAGGAAGGTTTTTTCACGACGGGCTATCGTGAAACCTGAACCTGAAGTATCCCCCCCCGTCAGTGACAAAGCAAAGAGTCGCTCCTCTGTCGCTTCCAAAGAATCCAGCAAGGCCCCATCGAAACCTGAAGAGATATCAAGCCATCCGCGAGTCGAGGTCGTTAAACGGGAATCGGTCCAATCACTCGCTAAAAAAGGAGTCAAGGCCCTCTCTGGAAAAGGAGTCGGTCATCCTTCAGAGAAGCAGAAAGCTCTCACTAAAGCGCTGGCTGAACTTCTCGACACCCCGCGGTTCGAGAGGAAAATCGACGAGAAGCTGGCAAAGTCTCTTATTAAGTGGGCCTCCGATAACAAGGACGCAGCAGAGCCCAACGTCAAAGAATTGGCACGGGTACTTGACGAAATTCACCAAGAGGTCGAGCCGAACACATTGCGATCAATGCAAGAATTGAAAACCAACCTTAAAACAGCAATCGATGCGCTTAGGGATGTCGAAGCAGAAAGGGTGCGTGAGGCGCCTCCGGATCGACCTAAAAAAGCAGATGTAAATCCTCTGCTGGAAAAGTCTAAGTCCATTGAAGCCAAGCTCTCGAAAAATAAAAGTCGATTGCAGCTTAAGAAACTTAAAAAATCTGGCTCGTTTATTCAAAAAGAGCTTCATCGCCATGAAACTATAGGTGACACCACTGAAGGGGCGATCCAGTCTATCAAAGCTGTCACCGAAAAAGCTGAAGTTAAACAGGAAAAACTGAAAGCTGCCAAAGTAGAGGAGCAAGCCTCCTCCCCCACGAAAGCCACAAAAAAAACTCCCGACAAATATGTAAAAATAGAATTTACAGGAGACAAACAGACCCTGGACGAACAACTGGAAAACGAGGATGCGGCCGGGCAGCAACTCAAAATGGCAGGTCAACATAAGATGACACTTAGAAAAAAGTCAGGGGCGGAAAAAAAGTACACCCACAAACGGCTATTGGGAGAAGGAGGTTTCGGAGATGTGCATGAATTTATGTCGGCATCAGGAAGAAAATCCAAAGCAGTGAAGTTTCATCGCGCAGCTCTCCCAGGAATAGCAAGTCATAAAGCACAGCAATTGGCGGATCAATTTAAATCACCCTCCACGGGCGAAATCGTTAAGACCGTACCGGGTCTCAAAAAACCTCCTAAGATTATCGGTACGACCGCTACCGGGCTAGAGGTTGAGGTAAGCCGGGTATATGACCGCGGCGACCTGGATAAATTAAATAAGCCCATCGGATATGAAGAGGCTGTGACAGGAGTGATGGAATTAGCATTCGGATTAGCCCACTTGCATAGAGGAGATGCAAAAGCATCTGTTGTTCATACGGATATCAAACCGGGCAATGTCCTTGTCCAGGAACAGGACGGAAAGCTGCACTTCGTCCTTGCTGATTTAGATGGACTAGCAGAAAGCGAGATTGGACTTGGCTTAACGGGACGATCGCCCGCATTCATCCAAGGTGATGATCTCACCTGGCTGCTCAATTTAGACTTAAGAAATCATCCACCTGTGAAAAAGGTTTTAGAAAACCCTGCGGTTTTTGCCAAGAGCTTAGACACCAGAGCGTTGGGTGTTACTCTTAAAGTACTGATGACAGGCTTGCCCCTCGAAGAAGTAATTCAAGATCTTTATGAGGAGGGGGGAACTCAAATGATCAAGCCCGAGATGACATACGAAGATCTTCGGGATAGCATTAAGTCTAATACCACCCCTCAGCAAGAAGAGATGCTGAAGAAAATGTGTGCTGTGATAAACAAAATGACAGACGAAGATTGGACCAAACGCATCTCAATGGAAGACGCTCTCGATCGGCTGGCCAAGATAGGATTTCCAATGCCGGAATATCGCTAAAGCCAAGGCCGCACTGCATGCGCTTTGGTATCGAATAGGAGTGGGTCTAGATGTCGTGGGCAGTCTCAGGTAGATTTGCCCACACTCTCCTTTCCCTCTTTCCCACCCGTTTGCATTCAAAAAACAAATTGAAATAAAATTTCAAACACTTTATAATATTTAATATACAAAACTAACAAAGTAGTTATTTCATGAATCCAATTAGTTACTACACAAAAAACAATCTAAGCACAATACACTCTAGCGCAGGCAATCATAGTTCTTCCACTGCCGAAACCAGCGAAACGCGTAAACTTGTCACAGCATACGATGCGCATTGGGACGCAGAAGATAAACAGTATTTGGCTATTCCATTCAATTTGAATTCATTTGAAAAGAAATTGCAGCACTATACGCGAGCTTTCCCCTCTCCGGCAAAAAGGACAACCGATTATGGTTTCATTCAAAAGATCGATGTGGCAGCCGGCAGCACCCTATTTGTGCGCGCGGACTTGCATGGAGATCTGCGCAGCCTGCTGATGAATCTAAAGACACTCCAAGAGCAAGGAGTAGTCGATGAGAACTTTAAATGTCAGCCTGGAGTCCATCTCATTGGAGGCAGCCACAGCCTCGAAGTATTAGAGCTCCTCACAACGCTCCACCTGGATAACCCCGACCAGGTTACCTTGATTCGCGGTAACCATGAAAATTTGGAGATTAACGACAATCTCGTAGGATTTCATGATACCAATTTTCAACAACTGCTCTTTTGCCAATCAGCACGAGAGACCTTGGAAGATCTATATCACTCCTTGCCTCTAACGGTATACGTGGGACAGACTACATCTGAAGGAAAGTGTGAATATGTTCAATTTACGCATGGAATGTTTGAATTGTACATCGATCCATCTCCTCTCTTGGATTCGCCTGAGGCCACCACCCTGAATATCTTGAAATCTCCCAGCCTGAAGTATCGAATTAAGCTATTAGCCGCTCAGCACTCCTCCGATGATTATCCCGCTAAAATTGCCAACGAAAAAGACAAGACAGCACGCTATCAGCTCAAGCAACAGGCATCGGCACATAGGATTATGTGTTTGCATGAAAAGAGCCCCTATCACAAACGAGAGGGAAGGCAAACCTACAACAATAAGGAGCCTGGCCTCACTGCCTACAACTGGGGTGACATGGGTGAAGAATCGCAAATGGGCGAATTAGGCGCAAGAAAGTGGAGGCTCTCACCGGACGATGTCAAATGCTATTTGAACATCTCGTCAGACGAGAATAGAGTCAAATTCCTGTTCCGGGGGCATGAGCACTTTATGCAGCACCACTCTTACCTGGGAAAGACCGGCGCGAAAACCCTAGTCTCGACCATGCCGGTAGGAATGGAGGGTGCCTACAAAGATTACTTTGACCAACCCGATACAGCCTATATTTTAACAACCGCACCAAAGGTTTCGGAGTGGAAAAAACGCGCCTATGTGCGCTATGCCGGTGAAGACCGGGTAGAAATTAGCTCCTCCCACTCGCTTCGGGACTGCAAGATTTAGAAGATAAAGCAGAGAATTTTCTTTTTAGAGACTGGTAAAGGGCCATGCAATCACTGAAAGTGGCCCGATCTTTAAACGAGCGCTTCAGCGCCTCGGGGTATTCCATCTAAACCTGACTCTATTTCGGTGATTCCACTCCTGATTGGTAGGAATTGATTTTTGTAAGTTTCGGAGCGTTGGGCATCAATGTGAGGAGCGGGCAAATCTCGCAATCGAGGTAGGTCAACGAAGGCAAAGATGCAAGGGCTGGGCAATTATTGCATTCAAGGTACTTTAACTCATTCATTTGATGTGGCACTGACCTAAGATTTTTACAATTGAAGATTGTTAAAGTTTTCAATCTGGAGCACGCCTCCGGCAATGCGGTTATCTCATCAGAATCAATGATCAATACCGGGACAGGCCGCAAATAGTTTTTCTAGCATCTCATTTGTTAGATCTGCAAAGTCAGAGAAATTTGCCACTGCCAACTGTTTGTCGATGATGGCTTGAACTGCCTCTTCGGCGGGCCCCCCCCTGCCTCTTCGGCGGTTTGAAAGTTCTTGATGCAAATGGAGTCCTTTTCTCGATTCAGTACTGCATGCTGAGCTCTCCACATTTTTTTAATATGGCGGCAAAAACTACGAATTGATCACTGACCAAACTTACGTTTTCAAGCCCTTAGGTGCTTGATCAAGTGAGGGATCCCCAACTGCCACGCGATCGAATACCTGCATAATTCATATTTTACTTAACTAAAACCCCCATACACTCACCCCTTCCGAAGATGCAAAATTGACCAAGACGATGAAACAGAAGGATGCCCTCTCCTTGCCGGAGGACTATACCGAAATTGTCTCTAAATTTGTTCTGTCAAAATGAAGGCTTACTTGCCAAATTTTTAAATAGTGTCGGTATCAACGATCGATAGACCCCGATTTTCAAACCCACAAAAAAAAAGCGCCCGAACGGGCGCTTTGTCTAGTGACAGAATGATTCTAAGCGACTTAGGTTAAATCAGCTTTCGCTTCCGCTTCTTTTTGGAAACGAACGATTGATTCATAAACGTTACGGGGCATCGGTTCTGCTTTCAGTTCATCATTGATATACGTCTTGGCGTTGGATGCCAAAGCATCGATCCCGGCCTTGGCGACAGCATCGGCAGGGAAGTCGCCGATTTTTTTACCTGCAAGCGATTCTGATACTTTGCCAAAGAGGAAAGCCGAGCCAATCGAAACGGCGATGTAGCCAATGATACTCATCACCTGCTTGAAAATGCCCGAAGAGAAGAGCTCATGAGCGACGCTCGTCACCTTCTCGTCTTTAGGGTTGACTGTCGTCTCCGGCTTAACAGGGGTAGTTTCTGTGTAGACAGCTTTAGGGGTATAATCGGTATTAACAGACATGTTGATTCTCCTTACTATCTTGGTATACAAACCAATTAAATTAACAATATTAGTAAACAACAAACAATTACAGCGTTGTCTATTTTAATTAATTAACAAATTTTATAGCTACTAAATAACAAACTTTACAAACCAACACGCTTTTCAATCTTAGCCCATGAGCTATGGGCTCGTGGCTTCGTGCAACACATTAAAAGTAGCTCATTTTTTTGACAAAGCGCGCCGGAAGCGCAGTTATAGGTGTTTTCACCCAGAATGGATTCAGATGTTGCAGGGAAAAATGAGGAGGGTGCTGGGCATGCTTTAAGTGCCCTGAACAGGACTTAATCGGACAATTACAACCTACCGGGCAACACTCGTCTCGGTCGGTAAAGTTCTGTCCAACACCTTGTCTGAGGCCCTCTTTTAGAGAGCCCAAACATCTGAACTTCTACCGAAAGTGTCTCAAAAGTTAGTTATTGCCCGATTAAGTCCCGACTACCCCAATTACAGCTGAGCCTCGGCATGCAGCCGCGCAAATTCTTCTCTGACAGAGGTCGGGAGCAGTTCAAATTTTCTCTCCTTTTGAATGGCGGATGAGGAGTAATGCTGATACTCCGCAGCCCCTTCGAAAATGAAACGGGAATACGAATCTGTATGAATTTCCTCTATAGCGGGGCTTTCGTTAGCTCTTGTAATGATTGCGGCGTGCTGAATACACCCCTCCTTGCCACCCCAATTCTGCATCGATTCACAGAGATCTGTTCCACATAAAAAGACGATACGTCGATCTGTCAGTTCTTGCACCAATGCAGCATAGGATTCGGGATGATCAGATTCCCCATCCTCTTGGTCATCCCAGTAAATGACTCTCACCCCATTAAACTTATCGACAGACTCCTTGATTGCCTCTCGTAAAAATTTAACTCGGGTATCTCTCTCCAACCAGACTTTTAAAGGCAGTTTGATTTCTCTAGTCTGGTTTTCCCTCCTAATTTTAATATTTTCACTTTTTACCTTATGGGCAAGATAAGACTCGTATGAGAGGGATACATAAACGTTTTCCACCTCAATGTGTTGCTTTTTCAAGCCCTCGATGGCAACAGCGATCATGCCCATATGCCCTTTGTGGACAGGATTGCCCGCAATTGAAGTGTAAAGATCAGCTTTCACCGCTCTGCACTCCGGTATCTCGTGATTGAAGATCCCATAAGATTTGGCATTACCGGCATCAAGTGAGGAACCTAGAGTCATATTAAACCTTTCGCTTAAAATTAATAATCAACTTTTACCGAAAATCTTAACACATATACTAAAAAATTTAAATAGATATTGAAAATAACACTCATCAAATAACAAAACATTAAATCTTAAAAGCAAGTTTACTAAAGACCAGATCACCTTTGCTCTCAAGCAAACTAAAGGCGGTGCCTCTAGTGGAGAGATTACCTGGAGAATAGGGGTTAAAGGATGGGAATGCACCGTTGAAAAGGCCGGTTGTCGATCTAGCATGGGAGAGACAATGCTTCAGGACGCTACTGCAAAAAAACGATAAGGCCTGCCGCAACAGAGGACGACATTCAACCGCCCCATGGTTGCCTATCAGGTGAAGGAGAGCGGAGTGCCGGTACCAATCCTAAGCGCGAGGTCAGGTTATGATGATATGGGTACACATGCTCTCATCGCCTGGTGAAGAGGGAAGGCCAGAGAGTGGATTTTAGCACGGGCGAGCCCTTTGCCGGGCAGCGAATCGGGATCTTAGAGACTCCTACTAAAACTCTGGGCAGTGTGCTTTTCCGCTGAATTGCCCTACTTAAGCCATGACTATCCCATGTATTGCCCGATCATCCTGTCGAGACCCTCTTCATTATTATTCAGCAACAAATCCAAATCTTGCATGCTGAATAATCAGAATCGCGGTTTTCATCAAGAAATCTCTTTAATTTCCCGCTTGATATGCGATTCAATATCAAAAACG
>NZ_CWGJ01000008.1 GCF_900000175.1 Estrella lausannensis | reverse complement strand
GCATCTCAAAAATTGAGATTTTAAGACACTTTCGGCAAACCTTCCAAAACTTGACCTTCAGCGCAAGAACCTGTATTCTTGAGTCCATTCATAAATCCTCAATTGAAGAAGAGCGATGGATCCCCTGTACAGTGTTGTTGTTCCCTTAAAAGACGAAGAAGCCAACGTCGAAGAGCTCATATGCCAGACCGAAAAGGTAATGAAAGGGCTTGGCGCTCCGTTCGAGATGATCTGCATCGACGACGGATCCAAAGATGGAACCCTCCTCAAGCTGCAATACCTGAAAAAGGAGCGTCCGTGGCTGCGCGTCATCATTTTCGAGAAAAATTTCGGACAGTCAAGCGCCTTCGATGCCGGATTTAAAGCTGCCAAAGGCGAAGCGGTGATCACGATGGATGGCGACTTGCAAAACGATCCGGCAGACATCCCGCGCCTAATTGAAGTGTATCGCGAAGGCTTCGACTTAGTCTCCGGCTGGAGGAAAGACCGTAAAGACCCGCTGTCGAAAAAGATCATCTCAAAATGTGCCAACTTTATCCGCAGCCGATTTCTCCAAGACGGTATCAACGACACCGGCTGCTCCCTCAAGGTTTACCGAAGAGAGAGCCTCCTTTCTATCAAGATGTTCAACGGGATGCATCGATTTTTGCCTGCCCTGTTTAAAATTGAAGGGTTCAAAGTGGTTCAAGTTCCGGTAAGCCACCGCGAAAGAAAGGCCGGTAAAACCAAATACAACATCTTCAACAGGTCGCTAAACACTCTTTCGGATCTCTTTGCCGTCAGCTGGATGCGCAAGCGCCATTTGGGTTACTGCGTGAAGAACGAGATCAAATGACGGAAAGTCTACAAGCCGCCCTCTATCCTCTGGGATTTATCTCTGCCCTCTTCTTTGGCGCCCGCTTTTTCCTTCAATGGCTCCACTCAGAAAAAGAGGGGCGCTCGACAGTTCCCCGAATTTTTTGGCAGCTCTCCTTCTTCGGCAACTTAAGCTTGAGTATCCACTCGATCATCCAGTTGCAGCTTCATGTGCTTTTGATCCAGACCGTCAATGCCGTCATCTCGCTCAGAAACCTGAATTTGATGCAGGAAAAGGACAAACGGTGGCCTCTCTCCTCTGTGATTCTGCTCTTCGTGCTGGCACTGACAGCCTCTCTCTTTCTCTTTTTCTTAACGTTCCAGGGATCAAGTAGCGAGACGTGGTTTAGAATTCCAACCGGCCCCTGGGCCTCCTCCTCGGCAGCAGCAGTTCCCGTTCTTTGGCATATCGCCGGATCGATCGGTCTCATTCTTTTCAGCAGCCGATTCTGGGTGCAGTGGGTGATGGCGGAGAGGGAAGGAAAGAGTTTCCTCGGGAAAACATTCTGGTGGACATCTCTTGCCGGAGATCTTCTGTGCCTTGCCTACTTCATGCAACTGCAAGACACCGTCAACTACGTCGGCCCACTTTTCGGCTTGATACCCTACCTGCGCAACCTGATGCTGATCTATAAACGAGGCAAAGTGCCGGTATGAGCAAACCACTTTCTTTCTTTCTTCTTGCCGGCGAGCCAAGCGGCGACATCCACGGCAAGCGTATGATTGCTTCCCTGAAAAAGATCGATCCCGGCTCCACTTTTTACGGGGTTGGAGGGCCTTCGATGCTTGAAGAAGGGTTGATACCCCTCTTCAGGATGGAGGAGCTGGCTGTCATGGGGTTTCAAGAAATTATCTTGAGCCTGCCTTCCCTTATCAAAAAACTTTTCTTCCTGTCCGGATGGATCTTGGAAAAGAAGCCCCACGCTGTCGTACTCATCGACTTCCCCGACTTCAACCTCCTCCTGGCACGCCTCTTAAGAAGAGGCGGTTTCCGAGGGAAAATCGTGCAGATGATACCGCCCACTGTCTGGGCGTGGAGAAAAGGGCGGATCCGCACTTTGGAAAAACATTTTGACTTAGCCCTGTCGATCTATCCTTTCGAAAAAAAGATCTATCAAAACACCAAACTGCCGGTTACCTATATCGGCAACCCCGTTTTGGAAGCCGTTTCCTCTCACCGGCCTGACTTTAGCTTCAGAAGCCGTTTTGGGTTCGATGAAAAAGATCCCATCATTGCTCTCTTTCCGGGAAGTCGCCGCCAGGAAGTGCATAATAACCTCCTCCTACAGCTCGAAGCACTGAAGCTCGCCACGACAGAAGCTCCGAAATACCGGGTAGCTGTCTCTCTCGCAAGGCAAGAGATGAAAGAGGAAGTGGAAAAACTGATAAGGAAAGCCGGATTTGAAGATGGTGTGAGTTTGATCCCCGCCTCTTCCCGCTATGATCTGATGGACAACTGCATGCTCGCCATCGCTAAGTCAGGAACGGTGACCCTTGAGCTGGCTCTCAAAAAACGCCCCGCGGTTGTGACCTATGCCGTATCTTCTTTAAACTACTTCATCGCCAGATATATCGTCCGCTTGGACCTGACCCACTTCGCCATCGCCAACATCCTTTCCGGAGAAGAACTTTTCCCAGAGCATATTGCAGACAGAGCCCCCAAAGAGGCAGTCGCCACAAGCATCCGCGACCTTCTGTCCAATGAACCCCGCCGGCAAAGCATACAGCAGAAGCAGGAACAGCTCTTTGAACAGCTGGCAGAAGCCCGACCCGAGCAGGAGATCGAAAAAGCCATGCGGAGTCTTCTTCGATGAAAAGGCTATACTACTACACCATCCAAAAAATCATCCCCAGAATCCTCGGACGAATCATCAAGGCAGCCGCCGCCCTTCTCACAATGACTTGTCGCTTTGAACTAAAGGGATTCGACCGTTTTATAAAAGAAGCCAAAGGACGCCCTGCCATCTTAGCACTATGGCACAGCAAACTGAGTCTCGCTCCTGCCCTACTCACCCGCCACACCCCATTTAATTACGCAGCGTTGATCAGCAAAAGCAAAGATGGGGAGATCATCGCAGAGGTCATCAACGCCTATGGAATCCGGGGGGAAGCGATCCGCGTCGCCCATTCGGCTAAATTTGGCGGGTTGATCGGCGCGATCGATCGGGTCAGAAAAGGGGAAAGGGTGCTCGTGATAACACCGGATGGGCCAAGAGGCCCTGCTAGGCAGGTGAAGGGCGGCATTGTAGCGATGGCGCTAAAATCAGGGGCTTTGATCTTTCCCATGGGCTGGACTTGCGACACTTGCTGGACGCTAAAGACATGGGATCAGATGGGCATCCCGAAGCCTTTCAGCAAAATCACCGTTTCGATCGGTGCACCGATAAACCCTGATGAGCTGACAGACCATGAAATGGCTGCAACCTTGATCAAAGAGCGCATCGATCTTCAGGAAACCTCTTCGATCCCCGAATAGAGCTCCTTCACTTGTTTAAGGGCATAGTCAGCCCGGGCCTGCCTGGCAGATTCCTTATTCATACCGTCAAACGCTCCACCCTGATCGAAGTCTATCCTCTTTCCGAAGGCCAGCCTGATCGGCGTGCAGGACGGCTTTCTTGTCTCACCGAAGGCATTGTCGACGCTGGCCGGAGGAGGCAAAAGGGAATAGGTCCAGATGGCCAGAGGATAAAAATGCGTTTTGGAACCGGACTTTTTGGCGATAAGACGGAACATCTCGATGCTTTGCGGATCGAACGGGGCCACTTCCGGCCGGCCGTGCGGTCCGAGGCGGTCGCGTCCGCCGCTTGGGGCGACATAGACAGCCACGCCTCCGTTGGAGAGAAGCTCGCCAAGCTTCTGCATTGCCTTCTGATTATGCATCAGCTTCTTCTCTTTCTCTTCCGGCGGGTGCTCAATTCTTCTCTTGGAATAGATGCAAATTAAATTCCTGCCTTTACTGAATGGAATGGCCAGTGGATCGGTCGTCACCCTGTGACCGGCGACAAAGACCATCTCCTTGGCAAATTCGGAATGCGTCTTCTCTAAAAGCAGGCTGATCGCCTGGGGATCGGGCTCTGTCTGGTGGTTGGAGAGAAACACGACATTCTCTCCATTTTTCAAGAGCCCGGTTATCTCATCGACGATGGGTAGTCCCTGCACATAAGAATCCTCAAAACGCACGAGCGGCCTTAAAAGATCCATGCCGAAGTGATAGTAGTCAAACGGACTGTCGATCCTTTGATGATAGGGCTGGAAAATAAAGGGATCTCCAATCTCGTCTTCAACAAGGGCCACAAACGTACTCAGGATGACTAAAGCCTTTTCCAAATCCCCTTCCCGCTCCCTGACGATAGCCAGATAATCATCAATGAAACCTGTAAGTATATCTTGAAGAGGGTCTGGAATATTATCCTTCTTCATGAATGACTTAAGAAGCCTGCGGGAAGAGTTCATGCCTACACCTCAATACGGGTATTGGTAATCGTCGAATAGAAATGGTATTCATTCAAATGCAGCGCATCGTCGTGGCCGAAATCGAGTTGTGCGTTCATGCTCTCGGCAAGCCCCTTGAGATAGCCCTTGTCGATGACGTGAATGTAGTGATCGACCTCAGGATGGACGACAAGCTTGATGCCGTACTGCTCGTTGCACTTGATTACCTTCTTAAGCGCCCTCTCGATCTCGATCGAGGTACTCTCATGGTTCTTGATCAGGCCTGTTCCATGGCAATATGGACACTGAGTGAAGATTGTCTGCAAAAGAGAGCCCCTCTGACGCTGCCTTGTCATCTCGACCAGGCCGAACTCACTCATGCCTAAGATGGTGCATTTGGCCGAGTCATCCTTCATGCACTCTTTCAACCTGTCTAGGACGCGGCGTTGGTTTCTCCTCAGCTTCATATCGATGAAGTCGCAGATGATAAGGCCTCCGATATTGCGGATCCTAAGCTGCCTTGCGATCTCCTCTGCCGCTTCCATGTTGATGCGCACCAAAGACTCCTCGACATCAGATTCGGCCGAAGTGCTTCTTCCCGAGTTGACGTCGATGGTGTACATCGCTTCCGTCTTGTCAAAGTAGAGGTAACCGCCGGAGGAAAGCCAAATTTTACGGCGGAGGGACTTTTCAATCTCCCGCTCGACATTGAACCTCTCGAACATCGGCGTCTTGTCGCGGTAAAGCTCGATACGAACAGGATTATCCCCGACGTAGCGGCTGTAGAGCCTTTTGCAGGTTTGGAACGTTTTGTAGTCGTCGATCAACACCCTGTCAAATTTTTTGTCGATAGCCGTCAGGATTGCCCGCTTGACGAGGTCTGACTCTTCAAAGAGCAGGGTCGGCTCGGAGGAATTTTGGAAATTATCCATAATCATCCTCCAGCTGTTAATCAGGTCGTTGGCCTCATCAATCAGCTGCTCCTGGGTCGCCGAAGCGCTTGCAGTACGGCAAATCAGGCCCATATCCTGCGGCATCTCAAAGGCGCGAATGAGCTTCTTCAATTTATCCCGGGCGCCTCTGTCCTCGATCTTCCTCGAGACTCCACGGTGGGAGGAGTTAGGCAACAGCACAAGGTAGCGTCCGGCAATGGAAATGTTGGCTGTGAGGCGTGCGCCCTTTGTCCCGATTGCCTCTTTCACCACCTGCACCAGCACCGGCTGGTCCGGCTTTAAAATTTGGTCGATCTCCATGTTGGATGTATCTTTGTCAGGAGCGGCCGCTTCATTCTCCATCTCGAAGTCCATGCCAAAAATCTCTTCCAACTTCTTTCTGTTGGCGACGACGTCGGAGATGTGGATGAATCCGTTATCCCCTTCGCCGATGTCGATAAAGGCGGACTGGATATTGCGAAGAATGTTCGTGACTCGGCCGCGATAGATGTTGCCGGTCAGCTGTCTCTCTTTTTTTCTTTCGATGATCAGATCGTGAAGATGTCCGTTTTTCAGATGGGCGTAGCGGATTTCTTTAGACTCGATATTCAGCAGGATCTCTTCCATAAACTCTCCGTTAAGTAGTATTCAGTTTGCCCAGGGGTCTAAAAGACTCGCCCACAGACTGAAATCTGTACGGTTTGTGTGCCGCATAAGGCAATGAAACTTTGAAAAAATTCATCCGATATTCTGATTCTTTTTCGAAGCTTATGCAAATTCGGCAGCAAAACATACTGACTTGAGTTTGTGGACAGTCTCTAAGGAGCGAGAGCCGCCTGGCAGAATCAACCCTGCCGGGATTTTCCTTGAAAAACAGATCTATTAAACGCCTTCCCTTAGGGGACGGCGGAAAAAGGGGGAGCTCTCGCCTTCAAAACCTCCGCAACAGGTTGTCCGGTTGCTTGCTTTTTGGGCATTAAAGGGTGAGTATACAGAATGAAGTGATTTAAAAAAAGGCGCTCCCTGAAAGGAAGCGCGGGGAAGGAATCGATTGAAAAACGAAACTTAATATTTTTGAGGACAGGCCACGCGATGCGTGGTTTGATTTGCCAATTCACAAGCCTTGAGGCTCAAGTGCGTAAGCCTCGCTCTGGAATGGGGCGGCAGGTCTTGAAATCCAGGTTGGCCTCCAAGGCTTTTGCGCATGCGCACTTCCCTAATTTTTAGGGCCCTCTTCTCCCTCGTTTCTCAGTTTTTTCAGCATCTCGTTAAATTTCCGGATAATTTCGCTTAAGTTCTGCAAGGCGCTATCCATCACTTGGGAATCCTGTCCGATTTTCTTGAGATCCTCGCTGCGCTCTATTCCTTCCTTTTCCAAAATCGAACAAAGCTTGGAGATAGACTGTAAAAAATTGGCGTAGTCATGCTGGATCTTCTCGATTCCCTGGGTGTCAAGCAGCAGATTCAGCTCACTTTCGGGGGGGCCTCGGGGCGCGGGAATGTAAAATGTAACGCCAGGCTTCTCCTTCGAGCCTTCAGGTGGACTGCCTTGAGGGGAGAACTGGATCACCCAGTCCATTTCTCGGCCAGCTCTCTGGCCTCCAAACCGACGTGATTCCATAAGCAACAAACCTTCATGTACTTACACTATTAGTTTAAAGCCAACCCTCCTGCATGTCAAATTAATATTTGATTAAACAAAGAATTCATCTCCGTGCCTGAAGTAAAAAAAAGCAGGACAGCTCTGAATCCGCCCCATTTCCTTTTTCCCTTCAAAGAAATTGCCGTTTCAGGTAAATTTTATGGAGAATTACTGATACAAGCTTTTATTTCAGCAGGTTGACTCCACGCTAAGCAGCCCTTGCAAAAACCTAAGCGAACTTAACTTAAAGCGATGGAAGACGAATTTAAGATCCATGTCGACAGATTAAGACACGGCGAAATGGAAAAGATCAGGGAGACGGTAGACCCCGGCTTTCTGGAACAAAACGATGAAGAGCTTGCTTTCAACGCGCCCATATCCTTTCATGGAGAAGCGTATTTAGCAGAGCAGGATCTGGTCGTGCACCTGGATATCGAGACAAAAGCCAAACTGCCCTGCTCGATCTGCAATGAGCTTACGGAAGCGCCGCTGATCTTGAAAGGTCTGTATCATATCGTGCCGATGCATGAAATAAAGACAGGGGTGTATAACCTCAAAGAATTTTTAAGGGAGACCATCGTCCTCGAGGCGCCGCACTTCGTCGAGTGCCACGGCGGAAGCTGCCCAAAGCGCAAAGAACTCAAGCGCTATCTTAAAAGCCCGGGCAGCACCAAGAAGGAAGAGGAAGATGGAACGTATCACCCTTTCAGTGAATTATAGAACATAAGATGATGAGGAGTTAAATTATGGCAGTCCCACGTAACAGATTGTCCAACGCAAGAAAGAATTCCAGACGCGCTCACCACGCCAAATCGCCAAAGCAGTCATGCAAGTGTAAAAACTGCGGAGTCGCCAAGCTTCCGCACGTAGCATGCCCATCCTGCGGCGCATACGGCAACGGCGTTGTCGTTAAAACGGCGTAAGCTAAGCTAAAGGTTTTTTTTGCTTATCGGTGTCGATGTCATGGGAAGCGGGGTTGATCCCAATGAAGCTTCCCATGCAATTTTTGACGCCATCAAATCGACGGATACTCGCGTCGAGCTGCTCGCGACAAATGAGCTGTCTTTATCCCTGCTTAAATCCCTTCAAAAATACTCTATCCACTCTCAAGTCACTGTCAAGGTCCTCGGCGAGCAAATCCGCATGGATGAACCTCCGGTCAGAGCTGTCTTGGACAAACCCGGATCGACACTGGTGCATGGTGTACAGGAGCTAAGCCGCGGGGCATATGACGCGTTGATCACGCTGGGCAGCACCGGATCTGCTATCGCCGCAGCCAAGCTCTACCTACCTCCTCTCGCCACAGCCAGCCGCCCCTTTCTCTTGGCAACCATCCCCTCGCAAAGCGGAACTCTCACAGTGGCCGATGTTGGCGGAACTGTAAACCCAAGGCTCGCCTTTTTCAGAGACATAGCCCTTTTCAGCATAGCCTTCAAGCGCGCTCAAACTGGAGATACGCCCGTCCGCTTTGGGCTTCTCAACATCGGTGAAGAAGCGACAAAAGGAACAGGTGTGCACCAAAAAGCGTTTTCACTTCTTGGCGAATTGGCAAATGAGCTCGAAGAGGCCGGCATGCGCGCGGTTTTCAAAGGCAACATCGAACCGGTAGACGCCTTTTCAGGCCCGATCGATGTGTTAATCACGGACGGCTTTACCGGAAATATCTTCCTCAAGACAGCGGAGGGGGCAGCCCGCTACATCCTTTCGCAGTTAAAGGCCTCTCACGGAGAAGACAACGCTATCGCTCACGAAGACTACCCTGGCGCTCTCGTGGCCGGCATCGATAAGATCATGATCAAGTGCCACAGCTACTCCAGCGGAAAAGCCCTGCAGAACGGCATCGAACAGGCACGATCCTACCACAAGAAAAATCTGCTCGAATCTATCCGGAAGAACATGCTGCCGGCCAATTGATTTCCACCAAACTGAAATCGTTCAAGCTGTTTTTGCCCCGAATAGTCGGCATTCACCTCGAAATCCAATCCGTTTATCACCTCTTGGATTCTTAACTGGACAAACCCTTTGGCGGGTAGTAGACTGTCGAAGATACAGCAACGCACTTTGAAGAGAAGGTTTCCATGTCACTTCCAGTCAAGATCGCCACCGCACTAGCACTCTCTGTCTCCCCACTCCTCGCCTATGAAGAAATCGAAGACCAGGCAACGCTCCCTATCCTGACTCCTTCCCTAAAAGAGCGTAAGACAGCCAAGATTCGCCTAAACAACGGACTCGAAGCTCTTGTCATCTCCGACCCCGGAACCAATAAATCGGGCGCGGTACTCACCGTATTGACAGGAAGCTGGTCCGACCCCAAAGAGCACATGGGAATGGCTCACTTTTTAGAGCACATGCTGTTCATGGGCACGGAAAAATACCCTGACGAGTCGGAGTATCAGCGCTATATTAGAGAGAGCGGAGGGGAAGCGAACGCCTTTACCTCGATCGATGCGACAAGCTACATGTTCTCGGTCGACCCCAACCACCTCGAGGGAGCACTGGACCGCTTCTCCAACTTCTTCAAATCGCCTCTCCTCAGCACTTCCCAGGTTGACAGGGAGCTGAAAGCGATTGACCAAGAGTATGCCAAGAACATTGAAAACGACGACATCAGGGAAGTTTTTGTCCATCGGGAACTGTCAAACCCCAATCACCCGATCCACAAGTTTTCCATGGGGAACTCCTCAACGCTAGCCGACGTCTCACAAAAAGAGCTGAGAGATTGGTATGAAAAGCACTACAGCTCCAACCTGATGCGCCTGATCGTCATCGGCCAGGAACCGATCGAAGAACTGAAACAGATGTTGGAAGATAAATTCAAGGATGTCGAGAACAAAAACCTCTCCCCTTATGTACCCAAGGAGTCGCTATCGCAGAGCGGCATGCGGGGCAAGCTAATCGCCATCGAACCGGTCAAAGATGTCAGGTCGCTTACTCTGGTCTTCGAACTTCCCAAGGAAGCAGCCCAAATGAAGGAAACAAAACCTCATATTGTCCTCAGCCACATTCTGGGACATGAGGGGGAAGGTTCGCTTCTTAGCCTTCTCAAGGAAAAAGGGCTTGCCACCGGCATCGCGACAGGCGAGCTGACTTCATCGGGCGAAAATCTGGAGATCGTGATTGAGATCTCTCTCACAGAAAAGGGTGTAAGGGAATGGAACGAAGCATTGGAGCTGACTTTCAAGGCCATCAACCTACTCAAAACGCAAGCTGTTCCGGAATATGTATTTGACGACATCCAGGCAGTGCAAAAAATCGAATACCAGTTTCAGACAAGGCAAGATGTCTTTTCTGACCTTATGCAAAAGGGGCTCTGGCTCGCTGAAGAACCCATCAGCACATTCCCCGAAAGGACGCTTATCATTAAGCGATTTGATCCGGAAGCGCTTTTAAACCTCGCAAAACATCTCAATGTAGACGGCGCCTATATTTACTTAAGAGCCAAACCTCCCCTGTTACCCTATTCACTCGATAAAAAAGAGACTTGGCTTGGCGCAAAATATGGCATTCACCCCCTTCCCGAAGGCCTGAAGGAAAGATTGAACCACTTGGGAGAGGAGAAAAAACTCTTCATTCCCAAGCACAACTCTTTCATCCCAAAAGATTTCAACAAAAGGCCGCTGGAATCGGATTATGCGCAGAAGTCATTGCTGCCTCTTCCTGTCCCCGTTCTGACAACCGAGCGGGCAAAAATCTACTTCGCGCAAGACAACACCTATCTGGAACCGAAAGCAGCGCTCTCCTTGCTGATCAGGTCGCCCCTAATCAACCCCAAAGACACTCGTTCAATAGTGCTGACCGACCTATATCTGAAAGCGGTCAATGACGCGCTGACGCCTCTGATCTACCCAGCCAAAATCGCCGGACTTGAATTCAGGATCAAAAGGGACGACGCCGGGCTGATGCTCTATGTCAGCGGCTACTCCGGCTCTGTGTCAGGGGCTCCCCCGACCCCACCGATGCTCTGTTTGAGGCTTTGGCGGAAAAAATCCGCTCCAAAGAGTATCCCCATGAGCGGTTTGCACAATACAAAGAGAGCCTTTTGAGGGAGTGGGGAAACTCCTTTGTCGCCACGCCCCTGGATAAAAGCATTCAGCTGCTGAAGGCTTCCATCTATAAATATTACCCCTTGCCTGAAGAGAAGATAAAAGTCCTTCAAGACATCACTGCCAAAGATCTCGACAGTTACATCCAATCGCTCTATTCAGAGGGATTTGTGGAGGGAATAGTTCTCGGCAACCTTACGTCTGAGGAAGCAGGGAAAATCGCAGGCATTGCGGAGAAATCCTTTGCCAAAACGCCCTACAAGCCACCCTTCTTCCAGAGGGAAGTGCTCGATATGAAAGGTAACTTAGGCCCGCACTATCTCGAAGAGACCATTGCCGCACAGGGCAATGCAGCCCTCCTGCTAATCGAAAGGGATGTCGTCTACTCCCATAAAACACGTGCCATCCATCAGATCCTGACACAGTCCATCCAGGAGCCATTCTTCTCGGAGCTGCGAACAAGGCAGCAGACCGGATATATTGTCCAGGCATCCGGAGAAGAGATCGACCGGCGCCTTTTCAATTTCTTCTTAGCCCAGTCAACGACCCACAGTCCAAGGGATCTGCTTGCCAGGTTTGAGTTATTCCTCGAAAGCTTCGTTCAGGAGCTTGCCAATAAAGAGCTCACGGAAGAGCGCTTCAACAAGATAAAAGATGCCTTGATCTATGACCTGAAAAACTCCGTCAAAAACATCTCCCAGGCGACAGAACTCCTGGCCCATTTGCTCTATCTTTATGGAGGGGACTTTCAATGGGTTGAAAAGAGACTGAAAGCGCTTGAAGAGCTAACCTACTCCGAGTGTTTAGAGGGCATACAAGATACTTTGAGCAAAAAAAATCTCAAACGCTTTGCGATTTTGTTGAAAGGCAAGCCGACCGACTCTCCTCTGTTTGAGTATCAGCCCGTCAGCAGTCTCGAAGATTTCAAACGACAAGAAGATTATAGAACCCCTTAAGTCAAAAAATATCTCAGAATTCGGGCCCATTTCTTGGGAAACCCGAATTCTGAGCCACTTTCATCATCACTTAAGCACCCGGTTTTCTACCGGATCATCCGCTTCTAGCCTATCTGAATCTGAAATGATGTGATTTAGCTACTAAACAGGTCTCTTTGAGACTCTCCAAAAAGAAAAGTAGCGGCTGCAATTTTGCCTGTTGCCTTCACGACTGAGACGGCAGGCCCGACTTTTCCCAAGGAAAAGAAGCACTAGCCGCTCTAAATGATGACAGCTTTGATTGCCTCGGCAGCAAGGGCCAGTATCAAACCGGCAGTAAATGCAGCCAGTGTGATCTGCCAAAGCTCCTTTTCTGAACAGAATTTTCCTTTTGAGGACACTATTCTCTCTACGGCTTGCTCATTAAACTGTTTTTGCATCTCCCCTTTAATCGAACAGCTGATATCCGGCATCACAGCCAATATCGCCTCTTCGGCTTCCAATTCGATTTTCCTGACAAAATCGGAGGAGAGGAAGGACGCGGCAAAAGGAACTTTTGCTTTGATCTCGGCAAAGGTGTTTTTTAAGTGGTTCTGAAAAAGCGTGCTCATCTTATCTTGCACCTCGCTGCTGTCAGCAAACCGGCCTATCTCCTCTGTCAATCGATCCATCAGGGAAGCTCTCCTGGCAAAAAACAGGAACAGGCGGGTTCGGAGGGAAGGAGAGCGGAGAAGAAGACGCAGCGTAAGGTGCGCGGCGAGCGCGAGAAGGAGAGCGTAGATAAGAGTGGAGACAAGCATGAAATCCCTTAGAAAATAAAAGACTTGAAAAAAATCAGTCTGCTAATGTAAAATTATTCTTTAACAACCATTTAACTTCTGTTTTATCATGATATTTAACACTCTTGAGAACAAAAGTAAGCAGAACGAAAAAAAGCTGCGCGAGTTGACTTTGCAATATGAGCGCCTAAACAAAGACGTTGAGCGCTTTTTCAATGAGCTAGATGTCAAGCCTGAACAGCTTTCTCATATGGCAAACAACCCCGACAATTTTCCTCCCAAAGCGTGGGAAGAGCTCAAAAGGCTGCATAAGGAGCTAGATGAGCGCCTTGAAAAGGACTTAAGCACGATTCGCGATGTCAACAAGGCAAAAAAATCGTTCGAGGAAAAGAACGTATCCCGCCACTGGATCTACTGCCGTTAAGTGCAGTAAAAATCTTTTCACTGCTCTTCGCAAGAGCGCGCCCGCTAGAGCAGCGCTCCTGTCTTACCGGCCAAATCAATAGGATTTGGCGAAAATAGCATCCACCGTCGCTTTTTTCCCCGTCAGAATGCACTTGCCTTCCGTGCCGCTTTGCTCCAGCGGCAGGCAGCGCACGGTGACCTTAAGGCTTTCGAGCAACTTTTCCGACTCAGGATCTTCGCTCCACTTACCTAGGACAAACCCGCCGTGTATTTCCGGTTTATCGCCGTTTTTGGGAGTAAAGAAGCGCTGGAACTCCTCAGGTGAGTGAATATCCCGCTTTAGGTTGGCATCCCGGAAGCTCTTCGCTTCCTCAAAATAGCCGTTCTGAATTTCACCGAGCAGCTCGGGAATCTTCTCCTCTAACGAGTTAATATCCAGGAACATTTTCTCTTTATGCGGCCTGTCGCGCCTGCAGAGGGTTACACCCTGATTCTCCAAGTCTTTCGGCCCCACTTCAATACGCAGCGGCACCCCTTTTTTGATCCACTCCCAATTTTTGTCTCCCCCTCTTCTGTCTCGTTTATCGACAAAAACGGTGACGCGCTGATCATGGAACTTCAGCTCCCGAATTTTTCTCTCGACGCGATCGGCAAACGTCATCACTTCCGCTTCCACTTCAGGACGCGGTATAACCGGAACAATCACCACTTGTTTAGGAGCGATGCGGGGAGGCAGACGCATACCGTCATCGTCGGAGTGGCACATCACCAGCCCTCCGATCAGTCGCGTTGTCACACCCCAGGATGTTGTATAGCCATATTCCAACTGTCCATCCTTGTTGGTGAAACGGATGTTGGAAGCTTTGGAAAAATTCTGCCCCAGATAATGCGACGTTCCTGCTTGGATGGCCTTTTTATCTTGCATCATCGCTTCACAGGTGAAGGTGTCGACAGCACCGGGAAACCTCTCCCCTTTGGACTTGCGTCCGATGATGACAGGGATGGCCAGCACATCTTCCATAAACGAACGGTAGGTCTCCAGCATCGAAAGAGTTTCCTGAATCGCCTCATCCTCGGTCGCATGGACGGTGTGCCCCTCCTGCCAGAGAAATTCCGCCGTTCTTAAAAAGACGCGCGGACGCATCTCCCAGCGCACGACGTTGGCCCACTGGTTGATCAGAAGGGGGAGATCCCGCCAGGATTCGACCCATCTAGAGAAGGACTCCCCGATGATCGTTTCGGATGTTGGCCGCACGACGAGCGGCTCTTCCAGCTCACCGGCAGGAACCAGTTTGCCATTTTTCTCTTCAAGGCGATGGTGGGTGACAACTGCACACTCTTTAGCAAACCCTTCGACATGTTCGGCCTCTTTCTGCAAAAGGCTAAGCGGGATGAAAAGAGGGAAATAGGCGTTTTCGTGCCCAAGGCTCTTGATCCTGTCATCGAGCTGTCGCTGAATATTTTCCCAGATGCCAAATCCCCAAGGCTTGATCACCATACAGCCACGCACGGAAGAACCTTCCGCCAAGTCCGCTGCCTTGATCACTTGCTGATACCACTCAGGATAATCTTCCTGTCTCGTCGGAGTAATCGCTGTTTTAACCAAACTTTTATTCATAATCGGAAAGATCCTTATCTTGTGAGGCAGCATTTAAGAGACTGTCCACAAACTCAAATCAAACAATTTGAGTTTGTGGACAGTCTCTAAGCAGTCTCCACCTGGAGAGTGCTGATGATTGGCAGCCGCCCCGGTAAAATGGGGTTTGAAAAGAAAGAGTATACTAAATCACGAAAAGTTGGAAAACCGGAAAAAGAGAGAATACCGCAGCGTGAATTCAAAGAGAGCGGCCCCCTTTTTCATAAGGATTTCGATCACAAAACATAAAAGGCAATTAGTTAAAGACTTAAAGAAATTTCACCCTCTCTTACAAGGAGTTTTACCCGGTTTTTTCCTCTAAAATCTTCTCGATCATTTCAATCACTTCCTTAAACTTTTCGGCCCCATTTTTCTGCCCGAGCAACACTTTTTTTAACGTTCCCAGGATCTCGTTTTGCTCAGCCAGTTTCTTCTCAAGCTCGGCAAGTTGGACGCTCTTTTCCCGAACGGCACTCTCCAATTTTTTTGTCGCTTCAAGAAGCTTGTCGTCATACTCATCGAGGCGAGCGGCCGACTCTTTAAACTTGGAAGCCACTTCAGAGATCATGCCATGGAAGGTTCCCATGAGCGCAACCTGTCTTTTAAGTTCGCTATTCAGCGCTTCGAGGCGTTTGTTTTGCACGGAAAACTCATCTGTTTCACCGGACAATCCTGCGATGTTGCCATCCCAGGCTTCGTCTAGCTCCTTGAACTCCTCAGCCTGGATACCCAACTCTTTCAACTGCATCCCGAGGCTTAAGTTCACCTGGCCGAGCTTCATGATGAACTGATAGGTTTCCGCTGTTTTCTTTTTAAAGAGATCGAACGCTTTTGATACCTGCTCAAGTTCTGTTGTTGTCGTTTCGAGCTGCTTTCGAATCGCGTCAAACTGCTGAACCCTTTGATCTAGCGTCCTTTGTATTCGGTCAGTTGCCTGCTCCTGCTTGTGGTAGGTGTCTTCCCATTGCTGCCTTTCGGCATCCAATTTCTTTGCTGTCTCGGCCAAATCTTTGTTTTGCCCTTCCAAATCCCCGACACGATCCCTGAATGTGCCTATCTGATCCTCTAGATCCTTTTCCGGTTTAAATTGCCGAACCCTCATGCAGCTTACGCACTGCGCCGCACCATTCAGCAGAAGAATAAAGGCTACAACCGAACCTCCTATCACGATTCCCTTTTGCAAGCCGGCGTCGCTCGGATCTGTCATGAATAGGGAAGCGGCGATGACAATGACGATCGCCGCAATTGTCAAGGCACCGTTTGTGGCAACGCAAACTGAGGAAGGCACTTGAGTCCAGTCTTTAAAGATGCGTCCGCAGCAAGAGCTCCTTTTGACAGGCACGAGCTCTCCTTGGCCTACCGTACCCCCTCCGCTCATATCCTTCATCTCTATGATAGTATCTTGCTCTAGAACAGGCTGCATGACGGCTCCTTGGTTGGATGGACGTATATACTATACCGAAACAACTTGAAGAATTGGAAATTTGGCCAGGAGGGCCTTAAGAATTTTTGTCCAGAGCGAGCGACCATTGCCGAGAGGCAAGGCGCGAGTGAGAACGAAAATTCTTAAGTAGACCGGACGAAGCCAAAGACCAATTTTTCAAGTTGTTTCGGTATATTAATGAATAGCTAAATTACACCGAAAATCTCTGCAACGAACAAAAAACAAGTTGGCGATAAGAACCTACTGATGAGCGATCATATACGAAAGGGCTTTGTTGCATAAATAGTTTAAAGAATCTGTTGTCACTCTAACACTTACGCGAAGACCTATGCGGTAACAATCTCACAAAATCCATAAGAGATCTACGCATCCTTTCCTTAGTATCTCTAGGAATGACTTTATTCTGGGGATCTTCAACGAATTAATTGAGACTTGAAACGCATTGAAATTTCTACCCTGCGAGGAGGAATTGGCAATGAGGGCAGACGGTAGTACATCATCCTTAGAAGCGCTTTTCAAGGCAGATGGTCGCGGGAGCGCTAATCAACCTGTCTTGCATATTTGATGGTATAAACACCGCTCTTTTGAACTCCTCCACTGCCATCGGAGTATTCATAAGGGGCCGGTCCTCCAAGAGCCTCAAGATCCTTGCCATAGCGATTCTCTCCGTCCTTCGAGGTCAGTGGAACGCCTAAGTCTTGTGCGATCTGTTTCGCCAGGGCGTTAAGAGCTGCTTGATGCTCGGAAGGAATAGAGTCCGGGTATAGACGCTCACGAAAGATTACCGGTTTTTCTCCATCCCATAAAAGGCGCAGCATGCAGCGGGATACGATCTTGTTTCCATCTTTGATGGCAAGCAATCGATTTTTACCATCCACTAAATACCCCAGCAAACCTTTGTTTAAACTCGGACCGCCATCCAGACGCTGGCAGCTGCCGCTGACATCGGTGCCGCACAGAAGAAGGTCGATAGGGTCATCGGTAAGGACAACCTTGAGAGCGCTCTCCGGCTTAGTTGTTTTCTTCTCGCTCTTAACAAGTTCTAGAAGTCCTTTCACGTCATGGGCAAATTCGCTATTTTCATACAGCTTCATTGCCTTGTTGATATCTTCTAAAAGTTTGATCACTCGTGGCGAATCGGCATCCTTACCGGCCTTCAGAGAGAGCAGGCAGGCTTTTTGGAAATTCAAATTTTGCAATACGGGATCTTCAGTCGCCTCTTGAGTGAGCGATTTCAGATCCTTGTCTAACCTCTGGAGGCTTTTCACTGAGTCGGAGAGATCTTGCTCAAGAGCCTTTACCTCATTCTTAAGCTTTTCTAATCGTATTTTTACGGCTTCTTGACCGCTATTGCCCAGAGTTTTTACATCCTTCTTTTTTCTACTAAGGTCTTCAGTCAATTTTTTATTGTTTCCCTTCTGGACATTTATTTGGGCACGCAGTGCATTTTTCTCTTCTTCCTTCATGGCCAATTTGATTTTAGCGACCAGATCCGAGAAGATTTCAGCTCGTTGATCAGCAGTTGCTGCTTGGAGGTATTTTTTAACAAACGAGAGGTCTGCATCGGCAAGATGGTTGTCTGTGATCAGTTTGTTTGTGATCCATTCCCTTAGATCAAGGCTATTTTGACCTTTTGCCTCTGAAGAGAGGCTCTCTAAACCGACCGTTATTTCCCTTTTCCATTTTTCAATCAAATCCGAATTCCCCGTAGAAATGGTTGCAAGATGGGGATTATTGGCTGTGTCATACCGCTTGGATTTAAAAGTCCCATCTAAAACAGACACGGTAAACTCCCCAAGGCACTGCATCACTGCAGGCTCGTTAAGAGTTTTAAGGCCGGCAGCATACGTGAGCAGCCCTCCGGGGTTGCGGCATGTTCCGAATATTTCGTCATACTTTTCGGATGCGTTCCCCTCTAATTTTTCCAGGGGAATAAGTTCCCCGAGCGATGCTCGGAATTGCGCGTCAAGATCCTTGTCAGCAATCGGCCAGCTTAAATCTTGGAGCTGGAGCAGCCCCTTAACAGCTGTCACATTTTTTACAATCCGCTCTTCGTGGCGGATCACTTCAAAGTGCCCCTCTTGCTTCTCAAAAAAAATCTTTTCTAATCCCTGCCTTTTTAATTCAGGCGAATAAATACCGCTCTGTGCAAAGAAATGCATGATATTCAATAGGAGCTTGACTCGATACACATCCCGAAACTTGCTCGTCCTGGAAGTTTGAAATTGACTTATCCCGGCAGCAACCTTCACCAACCCATCCTCAGCCACCCCCTGTTTTTTTAATTCATAGAATGGGATCGCCAAAAGCATCAGCCCTCTCTGCCCTGAAGTACCTCTAACACTCTTGATAAAAGCGTCCCAAACCTCCCTGCTTCCTTCATCAGCGGCTAAGTCATACATGCCATTGGATAGTCTCACCCTGAGACTCGGATCTTGCAAAAGGCCTAGTTCTGTCCACAGCCCGCAACCGAGCATCCACTGAGCAGCATCCGTTTTCATGTTGCTGATTGTGAAAACCGACGCCAGGAACCATAGACCGGCATTATTTTGCACATGGGGTTCTAATTCACTGATCTTCAATCGGAAGTCTTCGATGGTTTTTCGATGACCGTCAGCAAGAGGTAGAGATTTGACAAGAGCTGCCATCTCTTCAAATAGCTGACTGCGAAGCTCCTTCTCCGGTTCGTCGGTTGTAAAAACTTGGACAATTTGCGATAATTTTACCAGATCGCTAGGTAGAGGTGAAAAGTTACCCATAGAGAGAATCGCCATAGGATCTGATCTGAGACATATGGAGGATACTTCGAAGACAGCAGTTGAATCATTTATTCCGAAGTTCTTCAAATTAAAAGCCGTGCCCCCACTATTTCATTTTGATCTTCGATTCCGAAGTTCTCAAAATACTTAGCCGTGGTCCTGCCATCTTGCTGGGCGCAGAGCTTAGCGATTTCTACTATTGCATTTTGATCTTGGATTCCGAAGTTCTTAAAATACTGAGCCGTGCCGACGCCACTTTGCTGAGCGCAAAGCTTGGCAATCGCTACTATTTTATCTTGATTTTCGATTCCAAAGTTCGTGAAATACTGAGCCGTAAACCCGCCGTGAACCAGCCATGTTGCTGTGCGCAGAGCTTGGCGATCTCTACTATTTCATTTTGATCTTCGATTCCGAAGTTCTCAAAATACTTAGCCGTGGTCCTGCCATCTTGCTGGGCGCAGAGCTTAGCGATTTCTACTATTGCATCTTGCTCTTGGATTCCGAAGTTCTTGAAACAACAAGCTGTGTACCCACCATTTTGCTGGGCGCAAAGCTTAGCGATTTCTACTATTGCATCTTGATCTTGGATTCCGAAGTTCTTAAAATACTCCATCGTTTCCGAGCCACTTTGCTGGGCGCAAAGCTTGGCTATCTCTATCTTTTTCTCTTGATCTTCGATTCCGAAGTTCTTAAAATACTGAGCCGTGGTCCCGCCATCTTGCTGAGCGCAGAGCGTCGCGATCTCTATCTTTTTCTCTTGAGCTTTGATTCCGAACTTCTTAAGATTCTGAGCCGTGACCTTGGCATTTTGCAGTGGTCCTGCCATCTTGCTGGGCGCAGAGCTTAGCGATTTCTACTATTGCATCTTGATCTTGGATTCCGAAGTTCTTAAAATACTCCATCGTTTCCGAGCCACTTTGCTGGGCGCAAAGCTTGGCTATCTCTATCTTTTTCTCTTGATCTTCGATTCCGAAGTTCTCAAAATACTTAGCCGTGAACCAGCCATGTTGCTGTGCGCAGAGCTTGGCGATCTCTACTATTTTACCTTGATCCTTGATTCCAAAGTTCATGGAATGAAGGGCCGTGCCCCTGCCATCTTGCTGGGCACAGAGCTTGGCGATCTCTACTATTCCATTTTGACCTTCGATTCCAAAACAGTAGAAATTGCAGGCCGTGCCCTCGCCATCCTGCTGGGCGCAGAGCTTGGCGA
>NZ_CWGJ01000007.1 GCF_900000175.1 Estrella lausannensis | reverse complement strand
GGTCTAAATGGGGAGCACTCCACATAGCAATCTACGAACTCAATACAAACAGAATGAGCTCCGTATTCTTCAGGCCAACGAATCAAAAGCCGTATATCATCATTTTGCTCACGATCTATAATAATTTCTTTCAATTCAGCGTCATGCCAAGGCAAATCATTAAAATTTTGTATCACTGATAAAATCCTGGATTTAGGTCATTTGGACTGCTGTTGCCTTTATAAGACCGGATCACCTAGCTTGCGAGCTAGGTAATCAGGTCGAAATGGGGAGCACTCCAATTTAGGATATTGATGATTTGCTCTCTGTGAGTCTCTTCGTCATGCAGTTTTCCTTTTGTCTTAGGGTAGCATGATTTCCTACTTAAATATGAATCTCGATTTTAGTGGCTAGGTCAAATCGTGAAAATACAACGTTATGAAGATAAACAAGTTCCAGAATAAGATGGGAGACCATCGACCTTCAAAGTCCAAGGTTTAAAGGTGCATGTAGAGAATATTTCTATAATAAGATTGTTCGAAAGATAAAATACTGGGTCTATTTTCAACAAACAACCTTGATAAGAAACACTTACAATTTCCAACCCTTCTAATGATTTTAATTTGTCATTAGCATATTCATCATAACAAGCAAATAAAATTTGTTTTGAAGTACTCAATCGCCAATTACTCGAAGCATAAAACATCCAATTAGACCCTGTCATAGTGAAAACATCCTTTTTGTAATTGATATTTTCAATCATTAAAGGTAAATGCACTTTCAAATTACAAATCATATGATTCAACATCGACATAATTCCGTCCAAATTTACTATCATTTACATTATGAAGATTCATACGTTCCAGAATAGAAAGGCAATTCATCTACCCAAAAAGTCCAAGGTTCAAAAGTATCAGAGGAAAATATCTCTATGAGAAGACCGTTTGAGAGGCAAAACAAAGGATCGACCTTCACCAAATCACTTTGAATTGAAATACTTACAATTTTCAATCCTTCTAACGACTTTAATTTATCACTTATGTTTTGATCGTAACAAGCAAAAACAACCTCTTGCAATGTGCACACTCGCCAAGCACTAAACGTACTAAAGGCCCATTTAGCTCCACGTAAATTAAAAATCGCCCCATCCCAATCTACTTCTTCTATCGTCAGGGGTAAGAATTCTGTTACTTCGTCAATCATTTCGCTTATCACTGGTACAATTCCATATGTGTTTGTTGTCGCAAGTATAACGCTCTGTTTTCTATTCCCAAAGGTGCAGTTGGAGGCCTACCCGTAAAAGGGTTGATTGGACCTCCTTTTATATGTTCAAAACTTGCTCGCAACGGTGCGTGCCACGTAGACTCCATAACCCTTACTTTCATATTTTGATTCGGAATAATGTACTGCATTCCCGCTGATCTTGTTGGAGAAGCCTGGAACCCAGCATTTTTAAAACCTGTTTCTAAAATATTTCTATTTGTCGGTATTGTTAATCCATTAGGACCCACAATAAAGTCTGTTTTCTGACGAACAACACCCTTCTGCACTGCCACTTTAGTGGTCTTCTGAA